>NZ_CAKQBI010000007.1:0-153889 GCF_934216135.1 uncultured Rummeliibacillus sp.
TTATTATATCACTATAAATTTTCAATGTCAACATCTTTTTTTAATAAGATGTTTATCATTTAATATTTCATCTGTTAGCGACTTAAATAGTATATCTAATAGTAGAAAGATTGTCAATGCTATTTTAAAAGAAAATGAAATTTTAAATGTAAGAAGGAGATTCACAATTACTTTTAATTCAATATCCTAAACTTCTGCAGCATACCACAGGTAGTTTCCCTTTCTATTTTTTAATCTAAATCCAAAAAAGGCTACTACCTGCTAATGTAAAAAAATACCAATAGAGTACAGTTCTTTATTCTCCTAATTCTATAAAATCATTTGCCTGCTACCTTTCTAAAATTAAACGTTCTATATATATATTTCTATATTTTGAGAGATCAATAATTTCATTTGATTCAACTACTTTAATAACAGGTCTTGTAGGTGACGTTTTATTAGTAAATATGATAGAAGCTTCTAAGCCATTTGATAATTCTACTTTAGATCCTAATGGTAAGTCCGTAACACAAGTCATTAAAGCTTGTACTACCTGTATGTTAAACTTTCCAAATTCTGTTTCTCGGATCATTTCTAACACTTTAAACGGTGATTCTTTTGATTGATATATTCTTTCACAAGTCATTGCATGGAACACATCTGCAACAGCAATTATATGTGAAAATATTGAGATTTTACTTCCCTTTTCCCCTCTAGGATAGCCACTACCATCTAATCTTTCATGATGTTGATACACAGCGATTTTCATTTCCTGTTTAAGAATTGTAATACTGTTGATCATTTGGAGACTGTAATAAGGATGCTCTTGAATCTCTTTGAACTCATATTCTGTTAATGGCCCAGTCTTTTCTCTAATCTTTTTATTAATTTTCGCCATTCCACAGTCAGCTACTGCACCTGCTATAGCAATTTGGAGTATATCCCCTTTACTATAGCCCATCTTTTGTGCAATAACTGCACAAATTAAACTGATAGCCACTGAGTGATGGTATATGTAATCCTCACTTGTTGAAAATTCATTTAAAGTAAATACTTTATCTCTATTTTCTAATACAAGGTCTATTAAAGGTAAAATATATGTTCTAACTTTTGTAATATTTACTTTGCTACCGGATTCCCAGTTTATAAATTCCTTTTTAATCTTATTAACAACATCTATATATTTTCTTTCAAAAGGCATAATTGAAGCTGAATCTATTATATTTTCTTGTTCAATAGGTATTAGTCCATCATCTTCATTTTCAATCTTATTAGAACCTAGAGGAGAAGAAATTATCGTGACTTGGGAAATTTGAAAAGCCTTTAATACTGGTAAATGTTCACGAGTAATTTTTGTATTTTTATAAATAATCGGATATTGGGTGTTAGCCTTTATATCATTTGCGATAACACTACCTAATTTTAAATCAGAAACTTTTACTAATTTAGTCTTCAAATAAATTACCCCTTTGTAATTCCTTTATATATGGTTTATTGTAACTGAATTATTTTCCAATTGTAATAGTAGAATACATATCTATAAATATTGAAAAATTATTATGACAAGCTATGCAATTTCAAACACGTTCCAACCCCCGTTATAGAAAAAGAGACGCTTATCGCGTCCCTCTCTTAACTATCAAGATTAGATTATCTATTGAATAATTATTCTTCTGAAGTTTCACTATTATCACTTTTCACTTCAGTTTCTTCTTCAGTTGTTTCTACAGACTCCAATTCCTCTAATTCATCTTCAGTTAGATCAGGATCTTCTTCATCTGTTTCTTTTTTCACTTTTGCAACAGAGGCAACTAATTCTTCATCACTTAAACGGATTAGACGGACACCTTGAGTACTTCGACCAGTTACTGAAATATCATTAATATCCATACGAATAAGCATACCATTAATAGTCATAAGCATTATGTCCTCTTGACCATCAACTGTTTTAACAGCTACTAGTGGACCATTTTTATCTGTGATTTGGCAAGTCTTAATACCAACACCACCACGATTTTGCAAACGATATTCACCTTCAGGAGTTCGTTTACCATAACCTTTTTCTGTAACAACAAGAATTTCTTGCTCAGGTTCAATGATTTCCATGCCTACTACATAGTCTTCATCTCTTAATCGAATACCACGAACACCAGCTGCCGTACGCCCCATTGAACGAATATCTCCTTCATTGAACCGCACTAACATACCATTATGTGTACCAATGATAATCTCTTTTTTACCGTCTGTTAATCGTACCGAGATTAGCTCGTCATCATCACGTAACGAAATTGCAATTAAACCGTTAGTTCGTATATTAGCAAAGTTAGATAATGGTGTACGCTTAGTAACACCCGTACGTGTAGTGAAGACAAAGTATGCATCTTCATCATATGATGCTACACGGATCATCGCAGTTACTTTTTCCTCCTTATCAATATTTAGTAAATTGACTAATGGAAGACCTTTAGCTGTCCGACCAAATTCAGGAATTTCGTAACCCTTTGCTTTAAATACTTTACCTTTTGATGTAAAGAATAGGATGGTATCGTGTGTAGATGTGTATAATAAGTGTTCTACAAAGTCATCTTCATGTGTTCCCATACCTTGTACACCACGACCGCCACGACGTTGGCTACGGTAAGTATTAGCTGGTAGTCGTTTAATATAGCTATTATGTGTCAATGTAATAACTGAATTTTCACGTGGAATTAAATCCTCATCTTCAATCATTTCAAAACCGCCAGCAGTAATTTCCGTACGACGTGCATCATTAAATCGTTCTTTTATTTCTAGCAATTCATCATGTATGATTTGAAGAATTCTTGATTCATCTGCTAGTATTTCTTTTAATTCTTTTATAAGAGCTAATAATTCTTGATATTCTGCTTCAATTTTATCGCGTTCTAAACCTGTTAAACGTTGTAAACGCATATCTAAAATTGCTTGAGCTTGACGTTCACTTAAATCGAATGTTTCCATTAAGCCATTTTTAGCTTCTTCAGCTGTTTGAGATGCACGTATAAGGCTAATAATTTCATCAATATGATCAAGTGCGATACGTAAACCTTCTAAGATATGCGCACGATTTTCGGCTTTACGTAATTCAAATTCAGTTCTTCTACGAATAACAATTTTTTGGTGTTCTAAATAATGGTAAAGTGCTTCTTTCAAACTTAATACCTTTGGTTGCCCATCAACAAGAGCTAGCATATTAATACCAAAGCTTGTTTGCATAGCTGTTTGTTTATATAAATTATTTAATACTACATTTGCATTTGCATCTTTACGTACATCAATGGTAACACGCATACCAGTACGGTCAGATTCATCGCGGATATTTGTTATACCGTCAATTTTCTTATCTCGTACTAGTTCCGCAATTTTTTCTATTAGGCGTGCTTTGTTCACTTGGTAAGGAAGCTCATGAATTACAATTACTTCTTTACCACTCGATTTTTGTTCGATTTCAACGCGTGCACGTATAATGATAGAGCCACGGCCAGTTTCATATGCTTTACGGATACCGCTTCGTCCTAATATTAAAGCTCCGGTTGGAAAATCTGGTCCTGGGATAATGTCCATCAATTCTTCTGTTGTAATAGCAGGATTATTCGACAGTGCCAATACACCATCAATAATTTCTCCTAATTGATGCGGTGGAATATTAGTGGCCATACCTACTGCAATCCCTGATGCCCCATTAACAAGTAAATTTGGATAACGTGCGGGTAACACAATCGGTTCTTTTTCATTACCATCATAGTTATCTTGATAATCAATTGTATCTTTGTTAATATCACGTAACATTTCCATAGAAATTTTAGACATACGTGATTCTGTATAACGCATAGCAGCTGCCCCATCACCATCTACAGAACCAAAGTTACCATGACCATCTACTAACATATAGCGGTAGCTAAAATCTTGTGCCATACGAACCATTGCTTCGTAAATAGAAGAGTCACCATGAGGGTGATACTTACCCATTACATCCCCAACGATACGAGCAGATTTTTTATACGGTTTATCAGAAGTACTGCCTAACTCTTGCATACCATATAAGATACGGCGTTGTACGGGTTTAAGCCCATCACGCACGTCTGGTAGTGCACGAGAGACGATAACACTCATTGCATAATCTAAAAATGAAGTTCTTATTGTTTTTGTTATATTAACTCCTTTAACTCCGGAGTTGTTTTCTTCAGACAAAGTATAGACCTCCCTTCAAAATTTCTAAATATCTAAGTTTTCTACAAAAACAGCATTTTCGTGAATAAATTGACGTCTTGGTTCAACATCATCACCCATTAGTTGTTCAAATGTTTGATCTGCTTCAATAGCATCATCCAATTCAACTTGTAAAAGAACGCGATGCTCTGGATCCATTGTAGTGTCCCATAATTGCTCAGCATCCATTTCACCAAGCCCTTTATATCTTTGGATACCCGGTTTTGGTTGCTTAGGTAGGCGTTCTAAAATTGCCTGTAACTCTTTATCACTATAGCAATATTCTACGTGTTTACCTTGTGCCACTTTAAATAATGGTGGCTGTGCAATATAGACATATCCAGCTTCAATAAGTGGTCGCATAAAGCGGAAGAAGAATGTTAATAATAGAGTTCTAATATGAGCACCGTCGACATCAGCATCTGTCATAATAACAATTTTGTGATAGCGTGCTTTTTGCAAATCAAACTCTTCGCCAATACCAGTACCAATGGCTGTAATCATAGCTCGGATTTCAGCATTAGATAAAATACGATCTAAACGTGCTTTTTCAACGTTTAAAATTTTACCTCTTAGTGGCAATATGGCTTGGAAATGTCGATCACGACCTGACTTAGCAGAACCACCAGCGGAGTCACCTTCTACGATGTAAACTTCGCATTCTTCAGGATGACGAGAAGAACAGTCTGCAAGCTTCCCAGGTAAATTAGATACTTCTAAAGCTGATTTTCGTCTAGTCATTTCACGGGCTTTTTTAGCTGCTACACGTGCACGTGATGCAACCAACCCTTTATCTACAATTGTTCTTGCTACTGTTGGATTTTCCAACAAAAATCTTTCAAAGCGTTCGGAGAATAAAGAATTTGTGATTGTGCTCACTTCAGAGTTGCCTAATTTTGTTTTAGTTTGCCCTTCAAATTGAGGATCAGGATGCTTAACTGATACGATGGCAACTAATCCTTCACGAACATCTTCTCCAGATAAATTAGCATCTGAATCTTTTAATAAATTATTTTTTCGGGCATAGTCATTAATTACACGAGTAAGTGCTGTTTTAAATCCTGATTCGTGTGTACCGCCTTCGTAAGTATTAATATTATTTGCAAAAGAGAATATATTAGAGGCAAAGCCTGAATTATATTGCATAGCAATTTCAACGGAGATACCATCTTTTTCACCCTTCAAGTCAATCGCTTCATGAAGGGGCTCTTTCTTCTCGTTTATATGTTCAACATATGATTTAATACCGCCTTCATAATGGTAAGTGTTTTTACGTATTTCCTCACCACGTTCATCGACGATAGAAATTTTAATACCTCGGTTTAAATAAGCTAGTTCACGGATACGATGTGCTAAGATATCAAATTCATAAACTGTTGTCTCTTTAAAAATTTCAGCATCTGCCTTAAAGCGTGTTGTAGTACCATTGTGGTCAGTGTCACCTATAACTTTTAACGGTTGAACAGTTTTACCACGTTCAAATCTTATCTCATGAATGTGACCATCTCTGTGAACTTGTACAATTGTCTCTACGGACAGTGCGTTCACAACTGAAGCACCTACACCATGTAGGCCACCAGATACTTTGTATCCTCCACCGCCAAATTTACCACCAGCATGGAGTACAGTCATAATTACTTCTACAGCTGGCTTCCCGATTTTTTCTTGTGTGTCAACCGGAATACCACGACCATTATCTTCTACTCGAATCCAATTATCTTTTTCAATCGCTACTGTAATATCTGTACAATAGCCAGCCAATGCTTCATCAATACTATTATCTACAATTTCCCAAACTAAGTGGTGTAACCCTTTGGAACTTGTAGTACCGATATACATACCGGGACGTTTACGAACGGCTTCTAACCCCTCTAATACTTGAATCTGCTCGGCATCATATGCAGCAGGCTTGTTATTATCTTCGATTGCCATTATTATTCCACCTACTCTTTCCTAGCAATAGTATGCATTATTTCTAACTCTCTTAAACCTATAAAATCCGCGGAATACTAGATTTCCTTAGTATCCACGGAACCTTGTTTCACATGAAACATTGCTGCTTCACGTATTGTTTCATGATCTATACCTTCTACACTCGTTGTAGTCACAAAGGTCTGTACTTCACCTTTAATCGTATTTAGTAAATGAGACTGACGGTAATCATCTAATTCTGAAAGAACATCATCCAACAGTAAAATGGGCGCTTCCCCAACTTCTTGTTTAATAAGTTCTATTTCAGCTAATTTAAGTGATAAAGCCGTTGTCCGTTGTTGACCTTGTGATCCGAAGGTTTGTACATCATAGCCGTTTACAATAAATTGTAAATCGTCCCGATGTGGACCAACCAGTGTAACGCCTCGTTCTAATTCACGAGGTAAAGATTCCTTCAATTTCATAGTTAAATGAGCAGTCATTTGTTCAAGTGACCATTCAGCATCCATACCACTAACTGGGCGATAACGGATTGTCATCTCTTCAAGATTTCTTGAAATACCATGATGGATTGGACCCGCCCATTCTTGTAATAGCTCCATGAAGTAAAATCTTTTATGAATCACCTTAACAGCTGCTTCAATATATTGTTCTGTATATACATCAAACATCACATCTTGCAATGTCTGTTTGCCTTGATTTTGTTTAAGTAAATGATTTCGTTGTTTTAGCAACTTTTGGAAAGTTAATAAATCATGTAAATATACTGGAGAAATTTGCCCGATTTCCATATCGAGAAAACGCCTTCTAATTTGAGGACTGCCTTTCACTACTGTTAAGTCTTCTGGTGCAAACATTACAACGTTCATTTGTCCAATATAGTCACTCAAACGACTTTGTTCTAAGTGATTTACCTTTGCCTTTTTCCCTTTTTTAGAAATAGTTAGCTCTAAAGGTAGGTGACCATACTTTTTCTGAACATCACCTTCTATTTTACCATAATCTTTCTCCCATCGTATCAATTCTTTATCGCTAGATGTACGATGAGATTTCGCCATAGCTAAAACATAAATAGACTCCATAACATTTGTCTTACCTTGTGCATTTTCACCAATTAAAACATTAATCTTCGGGGAGAAAGATAAATCGAGAGATTCATAATTCCTGTAGTTTGTCAGCTTTAGTCTCTCTATATGCATACTATTCCTCGCCTTGAGGCTCTATTAGACAAAATCTACCACATCCTGGAATATTCACTAAATCTCCTACATGTAGTTTACGGCCTCTTCTACGATCAACCTCGCCATTTACATAAACATCATTTTCTTGCAAAAACCATTTAGCCATACCACCAGAGCTTATTGCATCCGTCATTTTAAGAAATTGCCCCAGTGTTACAAATTCACTTTCTAATACAATCTCATTCACTATTTTTCATCCTCTACTTCTCATTCTATCTTATCTCTATTTTACCGAACTTTTGTTCATAAGTAAAAAGGATAGTCATCTTATCGACTACCCTTTTGAAGAAAAATCACTTAAATTTTATAAATTAGTACCAGATACTAATTTATTTTGGGAAATAATTTAACACGTTATATTAGAAAAATAATTAATATGTTCTTACAGGCAAAATCAATTGTAATATAGCATCATCATTTAGAGATTGGATCGTAAATGGACGCATTGCTCCTGTGAATTGGATCGTAATTTCTTGTCCATCAATTGCTTTTAATGCATCCATCATATATTTTGCACTGAAAGAAATGCGTAATTCTTCACCTTCAAGTGACTCTACATGAATTTCTTCTTCAACTTTACCAATTTCAGGTGAGTTTGATGAAATTTCTATATTGTTATCTCCTACAGTTGAAAAACGGACAACATTATTTCTATCTTCGCGTGCAAGTAATGATGCGCGATCGATAGCTTGAAGTAAAGTTTTACCATTGATTGTTACAGTTGTGTTGTATTCATCTGGGATTAAGCGAGAAGTTTCAGGATAATTGCCTTCTAGCAAACGTGAGAAAAATAAAACATCTGAAGTTTTGAATAAAACTTGTTGGTTCGTCATAAATATATCTACAGGTGTATTTGAATCACTTAAAATTTTACTTAATTCAGTTAAACTTTTACCTGGAATAACAACATCTGCTTCTTCAGTTGGAGTATGGTCTAAAGTAACTTTACGGCGAGCTAAACGATGACTATCTGTAGCAATACAAATAAGTCCATCTTCTTTGATTTGCCATTTTACACCTGTCAACACTGGTCGACTTTCGGATGTAGAAACAGCAAAAACAGTTTCACGAATAACAGATTTAAGTAAATCTGCAGGTAAAGTAATTTGTCGATCAGGTGATATTTCAGGAAGCATTGGATATTCAGTTGCATCTAATCCAATTAAGTGGAAATCAGATTTACCTGATTGAATTCTTGTTTGAAAATTTTCAGTTACTTCAATTTCAACTTCATTTGTAGGTAATTTACGTACAATTTCATTGAACATTTTAGCTTGTAACACAATTGAACCTGTTTCATGGACATGGATAAGTTGTTTTCCATCTTCTTCTACAGGAATTGAAGTTTGAATAGTAATGTCTGCATCACTACCTGTTAATGTCATACCTTCAGTAGATATGTCAATTTTAATACCTGTCAAAATAGGAATAGTTGTTTTGGAACTAACTGCTTTCATGACATCATTTAATCCATCTAGCAAACGATCTCTTATGATATCGAACTTCATGTTTATGACCTCACTTATTATATTTTTTATTATTTTATTATTTAAAAGAATAATAGAAATAGTAATAGGGGCTGTGGATTTGTGGATAAGTCTCTTAAAGCAAATAAAATCAGTCTATCCACATGTAGATAGACTGTGTATAAATTTGTTGTTAACTTTCTTGTTATCCACAGCAAAAATTATTTTCCTAGCATGCTTTTAATCTGCTTAATATCTTGTTGAAGACCTTGATCATCTTTAAGAAGTGATGAAATTTTTTCATGAGCATGGATAACAGTGGTATGGTCACGGCCTCCAAATTCATCACCTATTTTAGGTAAAGAACAATCAGTCATTTCACGAGAAAGATACATAGCTACTTGTCTAGGGAATGCAATAGATTTTGTTCGTTTTTTAGCTGTAAAGTCTTCTAGCTTAATATGATAATGCTCGCCTACCGCCTTTTGTATATCTAAAATTGTTAAAATCCGAGGTGTAGCATTAGGAATAATATTTTTTAATGCTTGTGCAGCTAATTCTGCCGAAATATCTTCATTTACAAGTGATGAGTATGCTACAACACGAATTAGGGCACCCTCTAATTCACGGATATTAGAATCAATTTGATTTGCGATATAGAGCATAACTTCATTTGGAATATCCAAATTATCAGCCTTTGCCTTTTTGCGTAAAATAGCAATGCGTGTCTCTAAATCAGGTGGGGCAATATCTGTAATTAGACCCCATTCAAAGCGTGAACGTAGGCGATCCTCTAATGTTGGAATTTCTTTTGGAGGACGATCACTAGAAATTACGATTTGTTTTGATTCCTCATGTAGCGTATTAAATGTATGGAAAAATTCTTCTTGAGTTGATTCTTTTCCAGCCAAAAATTGAATATCATCAATTAGTAATACATCTACACTACGGTATTTATTACGAAATTCCTCAGCTCTATTATCACGAATAGAGTTAATAAATTCATTGGTAAATTTTTCAGACGATAGATAAACTACTTTTGCTTTTGGATTATGTTCCAATACATAATGACCAATAGCATGCATTAGGTGAGTTTTACCTAAGCCAACACCACCATAGATAAATAGCGGATTATAGGCCTT
Source organism: uncultured Rummeliibacillus sp. (assembly GCF_934216135.1). Lineage (NCBI taxonomy): Bacteria > Bacillati > Bacillota > Bacilli > Caryophanales > Caryophanaceae > Rummeliibacillus > uncultured Rummeliibacillus sp. The sequence goes on from NZ_CAKQBI010000007.1 coordinate 9,988, forward strand.
AGCAGGTGCTTCAGCTACTGCTAATGAAGCTGCATGTGCAAAGCGATTACCTGATCCAATAACAAATGTATCAAATGTATTTTTTGTATTTAACATGCCAGAGGAAGTTTCAGGTTGTTCCTCGTGCTTTTTTTGAATGGGTGTAGATGGGATATCAAAATCCTCTATGTTTGGATCCTGTTGAACAACGAAACGAATGTGTAAATCCTTACCTGTTAATTCAGCTAAAATTGCTGCGATTAAGTGTACATAATGGTTTTCAAGCCACTCACGGCCGAAAGAATTGGGAGCAGCAATTGTTACAGTATCACCAGTGTAGGCTAACAATTTCGTTGACTTCAGCCAAGTTTCAAAGCTTGGTTTGGAAATCTTCTTCTTCGCTTCTGAGAGTACTTTGTCCCATAACTCTTCAATATGTTCCAAGCTCTTTCTCCTTTTCTAAAAAAACTATTCTATAAAATAATTACAGTAGTTGGTTAAATAAAAATTATATCAAGATTAGATTATAATCTAACTGTTAATCACAGTAAACACATTCTGTGGATAAATCTTATTCTACATCAGTGGATAAAATTATCCACAAGTTATTAACAATTGTGGATAAGACTTTGTATAGCAAGATTTATTTACAGAGTAAAACACAATAATTGTATCAGGAAAAGTAAAGTATGACAAGAGTTTAAAAAGGTTATCCACAAAATGCATAATTATTCACCGTTGATTTATCCACAACATATGAGCTTGTGTAAAAACTGTAGGTAAGTGCTGTGGATATTTTTAAAAAGATAAAAAAGTGTTCACAATGAAAAAAGAGTAAAAATCATTTAAGTGTGGATAACTTAGCATGATAGCGTGAAAGCGTGAAAGGGATAAAGAACTTCTTTAAGATTAAAGTGATTATTTTAAAGGGAGTTGACAAAGTAGCCTGATAATAGCTATAATATCCAAGACTGTCTGTAGTATTTAGATAATAGACTTTCATCAGGAGGTGTCATATAAATGAAACGCACATACCAACCGAAAAAACGTAAGCATAGTAAAGTACATGGCTTCCGTGCACGTATGGCTACTAAAAACGGTCGTAAAGTGATCGCAGCTCGCCGTCGTAAAGGAAGAAAAGTATTATCAGCATAAGCATAAGTCCACTGAACATACTCAGTGGTCTTTTTTCTTTTATAATATGAGGTAGAAGAGGAAAAAAGAATAAGCAGGTGCAAAAAATGAAAAAACGCCGCAGAATTAAAAAGAACGAGGACTTTCAGAAAGTGTTCAAAAAAGGGAAGTCTTTTGCGAATCGCCAATTTGTTATCTATTATCTTGAAAAAGATGGACAAGATGAATTTAGAATTGGGTTATCCGTTAGTAAAAAAATTGCAAAGGCAGTCACAAGAAATCAAATTAAACGTTATGTCCGTCAAAGCTTTTTTGAGTTAAACGATGAGCTTCCACAAAATATGGACTACGTCATTATCGCCCGAAATCCGGCGGCCACCATGAATTTTCATGAAACAAAGAAAAGCCTTGAACATGTATTGAAAATCGCAAAGGTTTTAAGAAGAAGTAGTAGAGACAACAAGAAATCCCATGATAGAATAAAAAAAAGCAAATAATCTTGCAGGGAATTCGTTGATTATGCTGGATCTAGATAGAATCGAATCTTGTAAAGTAAGCTTTGAAAAACAACAAAACCTGCGAAAACAGGAGGGGCCCAAAGTGAAACAGATTACGCAAACAGGCGCAACTGTAGAGGAAGCAATTTTGCTTGCCTTACATGAGCTTAACCTTACTCGTAAACAAGTAGATGTTGAAATTATTCAAGAAGCAAAAAGAGGTTTTTTAGGAATTGGTTCACGAAAAGCACTAATTCGTGTAACAGAAAAACAAATTGAAAAACCAAGTACCAAACAAGAAGATATAGAGGAATCCGAATTTGTATTCAGAATAAATTCTATTCAGCAAGATAAAGAACAAGATGAAATTGATACTAGGATCAGTGCAATTTCGACCTTAGAAAAACCAACAATTGATGTGGTTGAACCAAAAGATTTGCAGGAAGAACAAGAAGATACCGGAATGGTAGATTATTCAGAAGCAATCGAAAAGGTTAAAGAATATATTACCGAAATTGCAATACAATTAGGTATTCAAGACCTTACAATTCAGGTTGAACAAAAGGGTAAAACGATTAATTACCGACTATCTAGCGAAAAAGCTGCTCTTTTAATTGGTAAGCGTGGTCAAACATTGAATGCTCTTCAACAATTAGCACAATTAGTAGCACATCAGTACATCAAACGTTTCATATTGGTAAAATTAGATGTTGAAAATTATCGCGAAAGACGTCAAAAATCACTAGAATTATTGGCAAATCGTATGGCAGACAAAGCAGTTCATACGGGAAGAAAAGTAGAACTTGAGCCAATGCCGGCAAATGAACGTAAGATCATCCACCATGTATTAGCAAATCGAGTAGACGTTGAGACCTATTCAAAAGGTGAAGATATCAAACGTCATTTAGTGATTGAGCCAATTAGATAAAATTTCAAGGATTGTGAAAGAGTCCTTCTCAAGAGTTGAGAAGGACTCATTTTTTTGCTATATGGTATTATAAAAAATTAGAGAATTAGATGTTTTGTTATCCACATGTGGATAACTTTTTCCAACGTAGGAGGTAAAAAATATGGAATTTGATACAATTGCAGCGATATCCACACCAATGGGTGAAGGGGCAATAGCAATTGTCCGATTAAGCGGTGACCAAGCAATTGAAATAGCAGATCGTATTTTTCATTCGCCAAGTGGTAAAAAATTATCAGCACAGCCTTCTCACACAATTCACTATGGCCATTTAAAAGAGGTTGAAACAGGCGAAATAGTAGAAGAAGTAATGTTATCGATGATGAAAGGACCAAAGACTTTCACGAGAGAAGATGTAGTAGAAATCAATTGCCATGGCGGTCTTGTTTCAGTGAACCGTGTTCTTCAGTTAGTACTTAGAAATGGAGCGAGATTGGCTGAACCAGGTGAATTTACGAAAAGAGCATTTTTAAATGGTCGTATTGATTTATCACAGGCAGAAGCTGTCATGGATTTAATTCGAGCTAAAACAGATAAGGCGATGAATGTAGCACTAGGTCAAATGGATGGTAAACTATCTCGCCTAATTAATCAATTACGTCAAGCATTAATAGAAGTATTAGCGCAAGTAGAAGTAAATATAGATTATCCAGAGTATGATGATGTTGAGGAAATGACAATTCCGTTAATGTTAGAAAAATCTACTTGGGTAAAGCAAGAAATTGAAAAATTACTTCAGACATCTTCTCAAGGGAAAATATTGCGAGAAGGATTATCAACGGTTATATTGGGGCGACCAAATGTAGGGAAATCCTCATTACTAAATAGCTTAGTTCAAGAAAATAAAGCAATTGTCACTGATGTAGCGGGTACAACACGTGATATTATTGAAGAATACGTCAATGTACGTGGCGTACCTCTTCGTTTAGTAGATACAGCAGGAATTCGTGAGACAGAAGATATTGTTGAACGAATCGGAGTAGAAAGATCTCGCCAAGTCTTAAAAGAAGCAGATTTAATCTTACTTGTTGTAAACTATAATGACGAGCTAACAGAGGAAGACGAACGATTATTTGAAACAATTCAAAACATGGATTTTATCGTCGTTGTCAATAAAACAGATTTACCACAAAAAATTGATTTAAACCGTGTGAGAGAACTTGCAGGTAATCGTAAATTAGTCACCACTTCTCTATTACAAGAAGAAGGTGTTGCAGAGCTTGAAGAGGCTATTGCAGCATTATTCTTTGAAGGATCTGTTGAAGCAGGCGATTTAACATATGTTTCAAATGCTAGGCATATTGCATTACTGCATCAAGCACTTGATCGCATTAATGATGCAATTGGCGCTGCAAATGCAGGTGTTCCTGTAGATATGATTCAAATTGATGTAACTAGGTCATGGGAAATTCTAGGTGAAATTGTTGGAGATACAGTACAAGATAGCTTGATTAATCAGTTATTCTCGCAATTCTGCTTAGGAAAATAATAGAAGGATTCAACATTATACTTAGCAGATGAAGACCTCTAGGTGTAAGTTGAATAGCTTTTATAGGCAATTACTTGATAGGCTGAAGGATCATTATCAACTAACTACTTATTGTCTATTGAAGCAAAGGAAACTCTAAAAAAGAAAGGAAGTAACGAGCAGTGCTAACAAATTATGAAGCAGGCACGTTCGACGTTGTAGTAATTGGAGCTGGTCATGCAGGAGTAGAAGCTGCATATGCCTCAGCTAGAATGGGTGCAAAAACTTTAGTATTAACAATAAATTTAGATATGATTGCTTTTATGCCATGTAATCCATCTGTTGGTGGACCCGCAAAAGGGATTGTTGTACGTGAAATTGATGCAATGGGTGGAGCGATGGGGAAAATCATCGACAAGACAAATATCCAAATGCGTATGTTAAACACTGGTAAAGGTCCTGCAGTTCGTGCGTTACGTGCACAAGCTGATAAAGTGATGTATCAACATGCAATGAAAAAATTACTTGAAGATCAAGAAAACCTTAGTATCCACCAAGCTATGGTGGAAGAGTTAATCGTAGAGGATGGACAAGTAAAAGGTGTCATTACACAAACAGGTGCAATATACCGTGCGAATACGGTCGTAATTACAACAGGTACTTTCCTACGTGGTGAAATTATTATTGGCGATTTGAAATATTCAAGTGGTCCAAATAACCAACAACCTTCTATCAAGCTTGCCGATAATTTACGTGAACTAGGGTTTGATATGGTCCGTTTTAAAACAGGTACACCACCACGTGTTAATAGTAAAACCATTGATTATAGTAAAACTGAAATTCAACCAGGTGATCCAGAACCACGTGCTTTCAGTTATGAAACGACTGAATTTATCACAGATCAAATTCCATGTTGGTTAACATATACAAGTCTAGAAACACACCAAATTATTAATGATAATTTAGATAAATCACCAATGTTCACAGGTGTCATCACAGGTACAGGTCCTCGATATTGCCCATCAATTGAAACAAAAATTGTACGCTTTAACGACAAACCTCGTCACCAATTGTTCTTAGAACCAGAAGGTCGCAATACACAAGAAGTTTATGTTCAAGGACTATCAACAAGTTTACCGGAACATATTCAACGAAAAATGCTTGAAACAATTCCTGGACTAGAAAAGGCTGAAATGATGCGTGCTGGATATGCTATCGAATATGATGCAATTGTTCCTACTCAGCTTTGGCCAACACTTGAAACAAAACGTATTCAAAACTTATATACAGCAGGTCAAATTAATGGTACTTCTGGTTATGAAGAGGCAGCAGGTCAAGGGTTAATGGCAGGTATAAATGCAGCTGCAAAAGCCCTTGGAAAAGAAGAAATGATCCTTGGACGCGCAGATGCTTATATTGGTGTATTAATCGATGATTTAGTGACAAAAGGAACAAATGAACCTTATCGACTATTAACATCTCGTGCAGAATATCGTTTATTATTACGTCACGACAATGCAGATATGCGTTTAACAGAACGTGCTTATCAAGCAGGGTTAATTTCAAAAGAGCGCTATGATCGTTTCCTTGTGAAAAAAGCACAAGTAGAAGGTGAAATTGCTCGTTTACATGATGTCATTCTAAAACCAAATGAGGAAACTCAAGCTACTATTCAATCAGTTGGTAGTAGCCCATTAAAAGATGGTATCCGTGGTACCGATTTATTAAAACGCCCTGAGGTCAATTATGACTTAGTAGCTTCGTTGACACCATCAGATATAGAGTTAAGCACAGAAGTAAAAGAACAAGTTGAAATACAAGTGAAATATGAAGGTTATATTGAAAAAGCCCTTCAACAAGTAGAAAAACTTAAAAAAATGGAAGATAAGAAAATACCGGAAAATATCGATTATGATGCAATTTCTGGGATTGCAACAGAAGCAAAAGAAAAGTTGAAAGAAGTACGTCCACTTTCAGTAGCACAAGCATCTCGTATTTCAGGTGTTAATCCAGCTGACATTTCGATTTTACTGGTGTATATTGAACATGGAAGAATCGCGAAAATTTAAAATTAGAAGCAATACAAGTATATGTTAGAAGAAGGGCTCTGTCGTTTTCATATGCCTGTAATCACAGGCATATGTCGCAAAACTGTAATACTAAACAGTTTTGTTGAACAGAGCCATACTAAAAATAATGACAAAATTTAAGTAGCACTTATGGAAGGGGAATAACATGAACGAAGAACAGTTTGTGCAAGCTTTAAAAACGCAGGGGATTGAGTTATCAGATAAACAAATTCAGCAATTTCATATTTATTTTGAAACATTGGTAGAATGGAATGAAAAGATGAATTTGACAGCAATAACTGATTTACCATCTGTTTATTTAAAGCATTTCTATGATTCTATTAGTGCTGCATTTTATATTGATTTTGATAAGGTTCAGTCACTATGTGATGTAGGAGCAGGTGCTGGGTTTCCAAGTATCCCTATTAAAATTTGTTTCCCACATTTGAAAATTACGATTGTAGATTCGTTAAATAAACGTATCCAATTTTTAAATCATCTAAGTGAAGAATTACATTTAGAAAATGTAAATTTTGTTCATTCACGTGCAGAAGATTTTGGACAAGCTAAAGAGTATCGAGAAAAATTTGATATGGTAACCGCACGTGCTGTTGCTAGATTATCTGTTTTATCTGAACTATGTATTCCACTTGTTAAATTGGGTGGCACTTTTGTAGCGATGAAAGCAGCTAGTGGTGATGAAGAATTAAAGGATGCTAAAAGAGCTATAGCGACTCTTGGTACAAAACTAGTAGATAAGTTTGAATTCTTACTTCCGATTGAAAACAGTGAACGTACAATTTATGCCTTTGAAAAAATAAAAAATACTCCAAAAAAATATCCACGTAAGCCTGGAGTACCCAATAAATCACCGATTCACTAATATATGTTTCACATGAAACAAAAAAAGGAATCTACCGTTTTTTATCGAAAGAAACTATAATGATAAATGAACATAATTACTTTTTGTATAATGTTAGTAAATATATATAGATAGATAGTCATCTCTAGTAACTAGAAAGTAAACTAGATATAAATAAGAGATGAGAAATATCATTAAAGGTGGTGCCAAAGGATGAAAAGTACTTTTTCACGTTTTTTTGGAAGTGGTGAGAAAGTAGAAAACACCTCAAAAAGTGAAGTAAAGAATACGGAATCGGTTGTAAAGCTTTCTATTGAGAAAATTAGTCCAAACCGCTATCAACCACGAACAATTTTTGATGATTCTAAGATTGAAGAATTAGCACGAACAATACATACGCATGGTGTCATTCAACCAATTGTCGTACGTAAATTAGATGAGGATCATTATGAAATTATTGCAGGGGAACGTCGTTACCGAGCAATGAAATCATTAAATTGGACAGAAGTGCCAGCAATTATTCGTGAAATGAATGATAAAGAAACGGCTTCTGTTGCACTGATTGAAAACCTACAACGAGAAGAACTTACGTCGATTGAAGAAGCGCAAGCTTATCAAAAACTTTTAGAATTACATGAATTGACACAAGAAGCTCTTGCTCAGCGTTTAGGCAAAGGGCAATCTACTATTGCCAATAAACTTCGCCTTTTAAAATTGCCAGAAACTATTCAAATGGCAATTTTAAAAAGAGACATCTCTGAACGACATGCGCGTGCATTAGTTCCTGTTAAAGATGAAGAACTGCAATTGAAGTTATTACAAGAAACAATTGAGCATGATTATAATGTTAGACAATTAGAACAACGAATTAGTGAAATATTAAACCCTAAAGAAAAAACAACAAAGGCAAAACCACGTCGTAAAGCGATTAGTCGGGATATACGGATAGCACTCAATACTATTCGCCAATCACTTACAATGGTAAATAAAACAGGTATTCATGTAGAAACCGAAGAGGAAGAACATGATGAGTTTTACCAAATTACAGTGAAGATTCCTAAGAAGAAAGCATAATCATATTTTCTATAAAACTCTTACTCTAGAAAAAATTAGAATAAGAGTTTTTTCTTTAGATTTCATCTAGTAAATGGAGCCGAGAAATCATTTTTTTGATAGAATGTATAAAAAGGTATGTTAAACATTTTAATGAATACGTTTCTGAAAGCAGGTGCACCATGGGAAGAACAATAGCAATTGCAAACCAAAAGGGCGGCGTTGGTAAGACGACAACATCTGTAAATTTAAGCGCGTGCCTTGCTACATTAGGAAAAAAGGTATTATTAATTGATACGGATCCACAAGGAAATTCTACTAGCGGTGTTGGAATCAATAAAGGGGAAGTTGATAAATGTATTTACGACGTACTCATTGATGATGAGCCAATCGAAACAGCTATATATAAAACAAATACTGATAATTTATATATTGTACCAGCAACGATTGCACTCGCAGGAGCAGAAATTGAATTAGTATCAACCCTCTCAAGGGAAGTACGATTAAAGCATGCTATAGAGGATATAAAAAAAGAATATGATTTTATTATTATCGATTGTCCTCCATCGTTAGGGTTATTAACGATCAACTCTTTAACAGCTGCGGATGCTATTTTGATCCCCGTACAATGTGAATACTATGCGTTAGAAGGTTTAAGTCAATTATTATCGACAATACGTCTTGTGCAAAAGCATCTGAACAACCAGTTAATGATTGATGGTGTTTTGTTAACAATGTTAGATGCTCGTACAAATTTGGGATTACAAGTTATAGATGAAGTGAAGAAGTATTTCCAAGACAAAGTGTATAAAACGATTATTCCGCGAAATGTCCGTTTAAGTGAAGCACCAAGTCATGGCGAGCCTATTATTCTCTATGATCGCAAATCTCGTGGTGCAGAAGTGTATTTAGAATTGGCAAGAGAGGTGATTAAAAATGGCTAAAGCATTAGGAAAAGGATTAGGTGCACTTTTTCAAGACCAAGAATTATTAGAATCAGATAAAGTAACCCAGACAGCTATTCGTGATATACAAGAAAATCCATTTCAACCACGGAAAGTTTTCGATAAAGAATCTTTACAAGAGTTAGCTCAATCTATTAAAGAATATGGGATTTTACAACCCATTATATTGCGAAAAAAAGGTGCAAAGTTTGAAATTGTTGTAGGGGAAAGACGATTCCGTGCAGCGAAGTTAGCAAATTTAACAGTTGTACCATCTGTTATTCGTGATTTCGATGATATAAAAATGATGGAATTAGCCATTTTGGAGAATCTTCAACGTGAAGATCTAACACCAATCGAAGAAGCAGAGGCTTATCATAGCTTGATGGAACATCTAGGTTTAACTCAAGAAGAGTTGTCCAAACGGCTAGGTAAAAGTCGTCCACACATTGCAAATCATGTTCGTTTATTAACATTACCAAAAGACGTCCAAAAACTTGTGAATGATGGCAAACTAACGATGGGACATGGTAGAACATTATTAGGTTTGAAAAATAAAAAACAAATACCTATGATTGCTGAAAAAGTGATGAAGCAACATCTAAATGTTCGCCAACTAGAAGCGTTAGTCCATTCCTTAAATGAGAAAGTTCCACGTGAAACAAAGAAAAAAATGAAAAAGGATATTTTCATTGAAGAAAAAGAGTCTCAATTAAGAGATTACTTTGGTACAAATGTTTTAATCAAAAAAACAAAAAATAAAGGGAAAATAGAAATTGAGTTTTTCTCTGAAGATGATTTAGAACGCATATTAGATTTATTAGAGGATTGAGTGAATTTAAGTGGTCTTATTAGGAACAATCATTGACTCACTGCTTATAGCAGTAGGGTGTATTATCGGGAGGTTTCTACAAGGTATTCCTGATAAAATGAAAGAAACAGTCATGCAGGTTATTGGACTTGCTGTAACTGTGCTAGGTATTCAAATGGGCATTAAGAGCGATAATTTTATTATAGTTATCGTAAGCCTTGTTGTTGGGACAATTATTGGAGAATGGATTGATCTAGATTTACAGTTAAATCGATTTGGTAAATGGATAGAGCGTAAAATTGGGAAAAAGGGCGAAAATGGCGATATCGCCCAAGGATTTATCACAGGTACTTTAATCTTTGTTATTGGTTCAATGGCTATTATAGGTGCGCTTGATAGTGGCCTTCGAAATGACCATTCCGTATTAATAACTAAAGGTATCATTGATGGATTTACAGCTATTTTCTTGGCCTCTACTTTAGGTATAGGTGTACTATTAAGTGCAATTTCGGTGTTTGTATACCAAGGTGCAATCGCTTTGTTTGCTGGTCAAATAAGCATACTTGTTCCAGATGCTTTAATGGATACCTTTATACAACAAATGACGGCAACAGGTGGTGCTATGATTATAGCTATTGGTCTAAATATGATGGGGCTCACGAAAATCCGTGTAGCTAATATTTTGCCAGCCATTCTAGTGGTTGCGTTCATAGTGTCGATTATGCATATTTTTTAGTGAATGGCGATGAAATGCCAAGTAGAGTGCACGTGCAATCCGGTTACTCATTTCATATGTCACATTTAATCTAGTAGTTTGTAATATAGTATGTTCCATAAAGCCACCAAAATTGACGATTCCCTTAATAGAGACGTCCCCAATTGGTGGCAATTCTTTTTTTACAGCTTTACCTGGTAAGAGTGGACCAGGTTGAAAAAGTATTTCACCAATCCGTTGTTGCTCACCTAAACAAGCATCAATAGCTACAACAAATGGTTTAATAGATTGTTCCTGTAAAGAATCAACAGTTTCTTTTAAGTTTAAAGCATGTAATGGTTGTTCTAAAGATCCAATAATTCTATAAGGAAAAGAGATATAGTTTGAGAGTAAACTACCAATTAAGGGCCCTAAAGCATCTCCTGTAGAACGATCAGATCCAATACAACAAAATACAAGATTTTCATGATGAAATGGTATATGCTCTAATAAGAAAGAGCTTAATCGCCAAATGGCACCTGAATCTTGATAGTGCAATGCATATGAGAAAGCAGAATTAGATAATGGAAGTGTCATATGAATTTTCACCTTCTTCTTTTTCTGCAGTATACGTAAGAAAAAATTTTTTTATGCAAGAGGAGTTATAAAAGTGAAATTAAAAAGTATGCATAGTTGGGAGTCAATGAAGGATTACTTAACAGATGAAAAACTATGGAATAATATAGGATTTGCAACACTTAAGATTATTGCTATCTGGCTTTTATCAATGGTTGTTGTACGTGTTGCGAAGATGGCCATTAAAAAATTCTTTGATATTCGAATGAATGGGCCAATTGCATTACAACCTGCATCTGAACGACGGTATCGAACAATTTTACGATTATTGCAAAGTGTCATATCTTATGTAGTTTACTTTTCAGCAATTATCGCTATATTATCTGCTATGAATATAAGAGTGGCAGGTTTGTTAGCTGGTGCTGGAATCGTCGGTTTAGCAGTTGGGTTTGGTGCACAGAGTTTAGTAAAGGATGTCATTACTGGATTTTTCATCATCTTTGAGGATCAATTTGGTGTTGGAGATTATATTAAAATTACTTCAACGGAGGGAACAGTATTAGAAATTGGTTTACGTACAACGAAGATTAAAGGTGCAGCAGGGGAAATTAACATTATACCGAATGGCTCTATTACAGAGGTTGTAAATTATTCGATTAATAACTCAATTGCAATTATTGATGTTAGTGTAGCATATAGTTCAGATATTGAAAAAGCTGAAAAACTCATCGAACAATATTTAAAAACTTTACCAGCTACTCATGAAGAAGTGGTTTCTGAGCCAACCTTGCTAGGTGTCCAAAATGTCGTAGGAGCCGAAGTCACATTACGTATTTCCGTTGAGACATTACCAATGCAACATTTTGCTATTTCACGTATGGTTCGTCGTGATATTAAAGATATTTTTGATCGCAATGGCATTGAAATTCCTTATCCTAAAATGATGGTTTATGAACGAGATAATAATCAAGCATTTGAAGAAGGAGAGTAAAAATGGAAGCAAAAAAATATGGTCTTGGTGATATAGTAGAGATGAAAAAGCAACATCCTTGTGGAACAAATGAGTGGAAAATTATTCGCCTGGGTGCAGATATTCGTATCAAATGCGAAGGATGCCAACATAGTGTAATGATTCCACGTAGGGAATTTGATAAGAAAATGAAAAAAGTCTTGGTAGTCGCAAATCCATCTGAAGAATAGACTTTTACTTAGTGAAAATCTATAATGAACAAGTTGATATAGGAAATAATTTAATAGTATTTATTTTTTTGAAAGGTTGTGGAAAAAATGGCTTTAACAGCCGGTATCGTAGGTTTACCAAACGTTGGTAAATCCACATTATTTAACGCAATTACAAAGGCAGGGGCTCTTGCAGCGAACTATCCATTCGCAACAATTGATCCAAATGTAGGGATTGTAGAAGTTCCAGATGCACGTTTAGATAAATTAACTGAGTTAGTACAACCAAAGAAAACTGTTCCTACAGCATTTGAATTTACAGATATCGCTGGTATCGTAAAAGGTGCAAGTAAAGGTGAAGGACTAGGTAACAAATTCTTAGCTCATATCCGTGAAGTAGATGCTATTACTCAAGTTGTAAGATGCTTTGAAGATGAAAATATTACACATGTTGCAGGTAAAGTGGATCCTATTAGTGATATTGAAGTCATCAACCTAGAGTTGATCCTTGCAGACTTAGAATCTGTTGATAAACGATATGCAAAAGTTGAAAAGTTAGCTCGCCAAAAAGATAAAGAAGCGATGATTGAAGCGCCTATTTTAGAAAAAATTAAAGAAGCGTTCGCAGCAGAAAAACCAGCTCGCTCTGTTGAATTATCTGATGATGAAAAGAAAGTTATTAAAGGGTTAAATTTGTTAACAATCAAACCAATGCTCTATGTAGCGAATGTTTCTGAAGATGAAGTAGCAGATGCTAGCAATAACAAATATGTACAAGCAGTTCGTGAATATGCGGCTTCTGAAGGTGCAGAAGTGATTGTTGTTTGTGCTAAAATTGAAGAAGAAATTGCAGAATTAGATGATGATGAAAAATCAATGTTCCTAGAAGAATTAGGTATTGAGGAATCAGGATTAGATCAACTAATCCGTGCATCATATAGCTTACTTGGTCTAGCTACATATTTCACAGCTGGGGTACAAGAAGTAAAAGCATGGACATTCCGTAAAGGTATGAAGGCGCCACAATGTGCCGGAATCATTCACTCTGACTTTGAACGAGGTTTTATTCGAGCAGAAACTGTCTCATATGAAGATTTAATGCAATATGGTTCTATGAATGCTGCTAAAGAAGCTGGACGCGTACGTCTTGAAGGTAAAGACTATGTTGTACAAGATGGCGACATTATGTTATTCCGTTTTAACGTATAAACAAGAACTATTAAGTAGCCCTGTAAGTATAAAACTTACAGGGCCACTTTTTTCTATTAATGAATATTCGCTATGTGTTTTCAAAAGAGGCTTTCAAATACAATTTATTTAATTGCTAATTTTTATAAATATATAATTTAGGCAACTTTGGGTCATCCCGAATGAAATAATTCTTTGGAAACTTTCTTAGTTTTTTATACATCGCGAAATCTCCAACTGCTCCAGCGATAAGCCACGCACCTAAGATAAGCCATAGGTTATTATTGAGTATAAAACCTATCATAGCTGGAATTACACCTGTAATCCAAAAAGGAAGTAAAAGGGACTTTTTCATTGCCCTATTGTGTAAATATCTTGTTGTTGTAGCATAGGCGACACCCATTTTTAAATTGACGCCATATTTTAAACTACTAATTGGGACTCTTCCAAAAAGAAGAAAACCAATTAGATGACAAATTTCATGTATAACGATTAATCCAATATATAAAATAAAAAAAAGAAAAAAATTAAAAATGGATATATGAAAAGCAAATTCCCCATGTATAAAGCCATTAACCAAAAGGAAACTAATCATTAAAAAAATGGTCCAAAATAAATTCTGCCTTGCTATTCTTTTTATATCTAATTCAATAATATCAATTGGTTCTGAACAATTCTCCATTTACATCCCTCCACTCTAAAGTATATGAAAATAAATCCCCCTTGCCTAGCAAAGTTAGTTGCTTAATATTCTAATATATGATACAATTCGTTGATGTGAGTAGTAAAAATTACTAACTCCTTGCCAAGGGTTTCGAACTTGGCCAAAGTCCACAAGGAGGTGCTTATATAATGAGAGCATACGAATTAATGTATATTATTCGTCCAAACATCGAAGAAGAAGGTAAAAAAGCTTTAGTTGAACGTTTCAACGAAATCTTAACTTCTAACGGTGCTGAAATCATCGAATCAAAAGAATGGGGCAAACGCCGCCTAGCTTACGAAATCGAAGACTTCCGCGAAGGTTTCTACCAAATCGTGAAAGTTAACGCTGATTCTAAAGCAATCGATGAATACACTCGTCTTGCTAATATTAACGAAGATATCATTCGTCATATTGCAGTTCGTCAAGAAGACTAATTTGAACTTGAACAAAAGCAGATAAAGGAGGTTGCATTCTGATGATTAACCGTGTCGTACTAGTTGGAAGACTAACAAAAGATCCAGAACTTCGCTACACACCAAGTGGCGTTGCTGTTGCTCGTTTTACACTTGCTGTAAATAGAACGTTTTCTAACCAACAAGGTGAGAGACAAGCGGACTTTATCAACTGTGTAGTTTGGCGTAAACAAGCTGAAAATACAGCAAACTTCTTACGTAAAGGAAGTCTTGCAGGTGTTGAAGGCCGTATCCAAACAGGTAGTTATGAAGGACAAGATGGTAAACGTGTTTATACAACTGAAGTTGTTGCAGATAGCGTACAGTTCTTAGAACCACGCAGTGCTGCAGGAGACCGTCCTCAACAAGGACAACAATATGGCGGTCAGTCATATAGTGCTCCACAACAAGGAAACTATCAACAACCATCTTATCAACAGAATCAATCACCTAGTCAGCAAAATTACACACGTGTAGATGAAGATCCATTTGCACCAGTTAGCAATGGTGGAGGAAAAGTCGACGTAACAGAAGACGATCTACCATTCTAAGCAAATGACTTATTGCACGTCATATACGATAATTATATAAGGAGGGAAACTACACAATGGCACCACGTAGAGGAGGCCGCAAACGCCGTAAAGTTTGCTATTTCACTTCTAATAACATCAAACACATCGATTACAAAGATGTTGATTTATTAAAAAAATTCATCTCTGAACGCGGAAAAATTCTTCCACGCCGTGTGACTGGTACAAGCGCTAAATATCAACGTAAACTTACATCAGCTATCAAAATGGCTCGTGTAATGGCTTTACTACCATTCACTGCAGATGATAAATAATGATTTTTTAAAAGACCGGCATATGCTGGTCTTTTTTTATATTGTAAAATTGAATAAGGAGTAGATGATCAGTTAAAGAGTAGTTGCTGATCATTTTTTACATTTTATTTTTGTTTAGACAATGTTAGTTGATACATCTAGGTTTTTGTTCGATACCATGAAACATGATACAATAATAAGATGAAATAATAGATTTTCTTTATGAAAAGGAAGGTTTTAAATGCCAGAAAATCAGACAAGGAGAATTACGCATGGCGCCATGATGGTGGCATTGTTTGCTATATTATTAGCCATCTCTACATATATACCAGTGTTGAATATCGTATCGATTTGGTTTATTTCTTTACCGATTGCTTGGTATAGATCAAAGTATAGTCGTGGCTCCTCATTATTAGTGTCTATTGTTAGTTTAGCAATTGCATTTTTAATTGGCGGGATTTTATCTTTACCTTTAGCTGTTATAGTTGTATTGATTGGATTGGTCATCGGCGATGCAATTAGTACAAAGAAAAGCAAAGTCTTTTTATTTATGTCGACAGCCTTTACAGTATTGATTTCTATTGCAATTGAATATATTGTGTCTGTAAAATTCTTTAATATCGATATTTTAAAGGAAGTCATAACAAACTTCCGGGAAAGTTATGAGAGATCAAATGAGATGGTCAAAGCAATGACAGGTAAAGCCCCAATCTCAACTGATCAATTAGACACATTGGTCAATACAATGCAAATGGGTATGCCAACAATGATAACGTTAATGGTATTTTTCTTGACGTTTATTATCATTTCTTTGAATTTACCATTATTAAGACGTTTTGGACTAGAAGTTCCTAAATTTGCTCCATTTAGAGATTTACAATTACCACGTGCCTTTTTGTGGTATTATCTCATTGTATTATTAATAACGTTATTTATAAAACCTGACACAGGGTCATTTATTTATGTAGTTGTATTGAATTTATCTTTTCTCTTAAGTACACTATTTTTGCTTCAAGGTATTTCATTGATTCACTTTTTCATGTATCAGCAAGGATGGCCGAAATGGACAATTGTAGTTGGTACTATCCTCGCTTTTCCACTAAGTTCGTTTGTTACTTTAATCGGTATAGCAGATTTAGGATTTAATATCCGTGGACTTATTAGTGGCATGACAAGAAAATAAGGAGTTGAGCTTTATGGGTACTCTTTTTAGAAAACGACCAATACGATATCCTCTTTTAATCCTGTCATTGCTTGGAATAGCAGGTATTGTGATATGTGTAATGTGGAACTTATTGACTGGCGCCGTGTATGGAATAGTCTTGGTATTAGTTTTGATTCTTACTTGGAAAGCTGAGTCTGAAACGTATAAAGAGACTGAAAGGCATATCGAAATGCTATCATATCGCTTAAAAAAGGTGGGCGAAGAGGCATTACTTGAAATGCCAATTGGTATTGTATTAATCGATGACCAGTTTCTGATTGAATGGACAAATCCTTATATGCTTCGCATATTAGGGACAGATTCTTTGATTGGAGAGGAAGTCTTCTCTTTATCTGAAGACTTATATAATCTGATTAAGCACGAGGAGTCAAATGAACTCAATATTACTCTAAAAGAACGAAAGTATCGTGCATTCTATAAACCAGAAGAAAAATTACTTTACTTCTTTGATATTACAGAACAAGTTGAAATAGAAGCACTTTACCATGATGATCGTACAGTAATATCAATTCTTTTTGTTGATAATTATGATGAAATTACCCAAGGTATGGATGATCAAACTCGAAGTCAAACCAATTCTCTTGTAACATCTCTTGTAAACAATTGGAGTACAACATATGGAATCTATATAAAACGAATTGACTCTGATCGTTTTATAGCAATTATGAATGAGTCAATTTTGCAAGAACTAGAAAAGAAAAGATTTGCTATTCTTGATGATATTCGGGAGATAACAGCACAGCAAAATTTATCTCTAACATTGAGTATTGGTGTAGGTGCTGGTTCACAATCGTTATTAGAATTAGGAGAACTTGCACAGTCTAGTTTAGATCTTGTACTAGGACGTGGCGGTGACCAAGTAGCGATTAAACAACCAAATGGTAAGGTAAAGTTCTACGGTGGAAAAACCAATCCTGTTGAGAAGCGTACAAGAGTACGTGCTCGTGTTATCTCACATGCTTTACGCGATTTAATACAGGATAGCGATCAAATCTTTGTAATGGGGCATAAAATGCCGGATATGGATGCGATAGGGGCTGCTATTGGTGTTCGTAAAATGGCTGATATGAATGGAATTGATGGTTATGTAGTTTTAGACTTCGATAATATTGACAATAGTATTAATCGTTTAATGCAAGTAGTGAAGGATAAATCGGATTTATATAATCGTTTTATTACACCAGAAGCAGCGTTGGATAAAATAACAGAAAAGTCACTGTTAGTAATAGTAGATACGCATAAACCAAGTATGACCATTGAGGAAAGATTATTAAACAAGTCTGATAAGGTAGTCGTTATTGACCATCATCGTCGTGGTGAGGAATTTGTTAAAAATCCTATGCTCGTTTATATGGAACCTTATGCTTCCTCAACAGCAGAATTGGTAACGGAATTGTTAGAATATCAACCAAAAAATGATAAAATAACAATGTTAGAGGCGACAGCTTTGCTAGCGGGGATTATTGTTGATACGAAAAGTTTCACGTTGAGAACAGGTGCAAGAACATTTGAAGCAGCTTCATATCTACGTACAAATGGGGCCGACACAGTGTTGGTACAACGACTTTTAAAAGAAGATATAGGTACGTATATTGAACGTTCTAAGATTGTTCAAACAGCTGAATTTATCCATAATGGAATTGTTGTTGCACGAGGTGACAGTGGTAAAATCTATAATTCAGTATTAATTGCACAAACTGCAGATATTTTATTAACAATGAAAGACATATCTGCATCCTTTGTAGTTGCGCATCGTAATGATGGAAAAGTGGGCATTAGCGCACGTTCATTAGGTGAGATGAATGTTCAACTAGTCATGGAGGAACTAGGTGGCGGCGGACATTTAACTAACGCTGCATGCCAACTAGAAGTTCAAACTATAGATGAAGCGATAGAAAAGTTAAAAAAAGCAATCGATGATGTATTGGAAGGGAGTACTGAAGTATGAAAGTCATTTTCTTAAAAGATGTTAAAGGTCAAGGTAAAAAAGGTGAAGTGAAAGAAGTTTCTGATGGATATGCACGTAATGTTTTACTAAAACAAAAAAACGCTGTTGAAGCAACAGCGGCTGAGATAGCAAAATTAAAGGCTCAAAATAAACGTGCAGCTGCAAATGCAGCACAAGAATTAGAGGATGCAAAAGCATTAAAAGAAACATTGGAAAATTTAACAGTTGAATTGTTGGCGAAACCGGGTAAAGATGGTCGCTTATTTGGATCAATTACTTCAAAACAGATTGCAGAACAATTACAAAAAGATCATGATATTAAAATTGATAAACGTAAAATGGAACTAAAAGAAGCAATACGGACTTTAGGTGTAACAAAAGTACCTGTAAAGCTTCACCATGAAGTAACTGCTACATTGAAAGTACATGTTGCAGAACAAGAGTAAGGGGAGACATTTATGAACGATCCACAATTGGACCGCGTTCCGCCCCATAACCAAGAAGCTGAACAATCTGTCATAGGGGCAATATTTCTTGAACCACAGGCGTTAATTACTGCTTCAGAAATTCTAATTCCTGATGACTTTTACCGTTCTGCACATCAGAAAATATTCCAAACTATGTTACGTTTGAGCGATCAAGGGAAAGCAATTGATGTTATTACAGTTACTGAAGAGCTATCGTCACATAACGAATTAGAAGATGTTGGGGGCATTTCTTATATTACAGAAATTGCAAATGCTGTTCCAACAGCTGCAAACGTGGGTTACTACGCTCAAATCGTATCTGAAAAGGCAGTACTCAGACGCTTAATACGCGTAGCAACTAAGATTGTAGAAGATGGTTATACACGTGAAGATGAGGTAGATGCTTTACTTTCTGAAGCTGAAAGTAGAGTCATGGAAGTGGCGAATCGCAAGAATGCCGGTGATTTTAAGCATGTAAAAGATGTTCTTGTTGAAACATATGCGAATGTAGAACATTTACAAAATCGCAAAGGCGATATAACTGGTATTCCAACAGGGTTCCGTGACCTGGATCGTTTAACAGCTGGATTCCAACGGGGCGATTTAATCATTGTTGCTGCCAGACCATCAGTTGGGAAGACAGCCTTTGCATTGAATGTTGCCCAAGCAGTTGGTACTCAAACAGAAGAGAATGTTGCTATTTTCTCTCTGGAAATGGGTGCAGAACAACTTGTAATGCGTATGCTTTGTGCTGAAGGAAATATTGATGCCCAAGTTTTACGTACAGGTGCTTTAAATTCAGAGGATTGGCGTAAGCTAACGATGGCAACTGGTACACTATCCCGTGCAGGAATCTATATAGATGATTCTGCTGGTGTACGAGTAAGCGAGATTCGTGCAAAATGTCGTCGGCTAAAACAAGAGCATGGGTTAGGCATGATCCTAATAGATTATCTCCAACTTATACAAGGAAGCGGTATAGCGGGACAAAATAGACAACAAGAAGTATCAGAAATTTCGCGTTCACTTAAAGCACTTGCCCGTGAATTGGAAGTTCCAGTTATTGCATTATCTCAATTATCGCGTGGTGTAGAACAACGTCAAGATAAACGACCGATGATGAGTGACCTTCGTGAATCTGGGAGTATCGAGCAAGATGCCGATATCGTAGCATTCTTATATCGTGAAGATTATTACGATAAGGAAACTGAAGATGCTAATACAATTGAAATTATAGTAGCTAAACAACGTAACGGTCCAACAGATACCGTTAAATTAGCATTTAAAAAAGAATTTAATAAGTTTGTTAGCGTAGACTGGTCTGCAGAAGCAACAGCAGGAGGCTACTAGATAAAAAACACGAACATTGATGTCAGACGAATATAATATGTTCGTGTTTTTTACTGTTTTTTATTGACTTGGCTTATTATCGTTGATACAATAAGTCTGTTTGAATCAGGACACGAAGAAAGTGTCTGACGGAGGTGCTGATTATGACATCAGTTGTAGTGGTAGGAACTCAATGGGGAGACGAAGGTAAAGGTAAAATTACAGACTTCCTTTCTAAAGAAGCAGATGCAATCGCACGTTATTCTGGTGGCGATAATGCAGGACATACTATCCAATTTGAAGGAGAAACATATAAATTACATTTGATCCCTTCTGGTATTTTCTATAAAGATAAACATTCAGTAATGGGTAACGGCATGGTTATTAACCCTAAATCGCTTGTTGAAGAATTAAAAGGACTACAAGAACGTGGGATTAATACAGATAACTTGCGCATATCCAATCGTGCACAAGTGATCCTACCTTACCATGTATATCAAGATAAGGTAGATGAAGAGTCTCGTGGAGATAAAAAAATCGGTACTACATGTAAAGGGATTGGACCTTGTTACACAGATAAAGTACAACGTATTGGTATTCGCGTAGCGGACCTATTAGACAAAGAAGTATTCGAAGAAAAGCTACGTTCTAATTTGGCTATGAAAAACCGTTTATTTGAAAAATTCTATGAAGTTGAGCCATTAAAATTTGAAGACATTTTCGAAGAATATTATGGTTATGGTCAAGAAATTGCAAAGTATGTAACTGATACTTCTAAAGTATTGAATGATGTATTAGACGAAGACGGTAAAGTACTATTTGAAGGTGCACAAGGTATTTTACTTGATGTTGACCACGGTACATACCCATATGTTACTTCATCTAATCCAGTTGCTGGAGGTGTAGCTACTGGAGCTGGAGTTGGTCCTTCTCAAGTTACTCGTGTCATTGGTGTAAGTAAAGCTTATACTTCACGTGTTGGTGATGGCCCATTCCCAACAGAATTGTTTGATGAAGTGGGTCATCAAATTCGTGAAGTAGGGCGTGAATATGGTACAACTACTGGCCGTCCACGTCGTGTTGGTTGGTTCGACTCAGTTGTAGTTCGCCATTCCCGTCGTGTATCTGGTATTACAGATTTAGCTCTTAACTCAATAGACGTATTAACTGGTCTTGAAACTGTGAAAATCTGTACGGCATATGACTACAATGGTGAAATCATCACTGAATATCCTGCAAATCTTCATATTATTGAAGGGTGTAAACCAATTTATGAAGAACTTCCTGGTTGGACAGAAGATATTACAGGATGCAAAACATTAGAAGAACTACCTGAAAATGCGCGTAACTATGTGAAACGTGTTAGCGAATTAACAGGTATTCAAATTGCAACATTCTCAGTAGGTCCTGACCGTGAACAAACAAATGTTTTAGTAAATGTTTGGGATAACTAAAATGAAAATTTAATTGTAATCAAATAGATAGAAACAAAGAAGCAAGTATGCATTGGGGTGCATACTTGCTTTTTCGTTTAGTGAATATCTCTCTTTTTAAATCTTCCGCCTCGTACTTCCGCGATATTACCAATTGCTAAAAAAGCATTGGCATCTAATTCTCCAACAATTGAAGTAAGTTTTGACTCTTCTAGACGAGTAATTACAGTAAAAATCACCTTTTTTGAATCACCAGTGTAAGCTCCTTCTCCAATCAAGTACGTGACGCCACGTCCTAAACGATCCATAATAGCTCTACCTATCTCATCATATTCTTCACTAATAATATATACAGCCTTTGATTCATCTAGACCTTGAATCACTATATCGATCATCTTGTAGGCGATAAAATAGGCTAGTCCTGAATACATTGCTTGTTCCCAAGTAAATACAAAACCCGCCACACTAAAAATAAGAAGATTAAAGAACATTATGATTTCGCCAACTGAAAATGGTAATTTCTTATTAAAAAGGATAGCTAAAATTTCCGTTCCATCAAGTGATCCGCCATAGCGAATAACGAGGCCGACTCCGATTCCAAGTACTATCCCACCAAACACAGTCGATAATAGTAAATCTTTCGTAAATGGTTCTAAATGATGAAGCATAATTGTAACAGTTGATAATGTTGTAATTCCTAGAGCAGTTGATAAGGCAAAGGTTTTACCAATTTGCTTATAACCGAGGAAAATAAATGGAATGTTTAAGAGGAAAATAAATATTCCTAGAGGTAAATCTGTTAGATGAGAAATGATGATGGAGATCCCTACAATTCCGCCATCTAATATCCTGTTCGGGACTAAAAAAAGTTCAAGTCCAATTGCCATAATACAGGCACCTAGAATGACCATGATGATTCTTTGAAATAGTTTTTGCTTAGATAACTTTTTGTTTATTTTACTAACATCTTTAGCTTGCGAGAGCACTGACTCTATGCTCCGTTTCGAATCACTCATAAAATCTCCCCAATTCTAAATAAAATAATTGCTATATTCATATTTTATCTGAAAATTTAGAAATAAAGAAGAAAAATATATTTAACATTCACATCAATTTATTGGCCATACAATGAATGGACTTCAATTTAAAAGAAGTTCAAGCTGGTGGTAAGAAATATAGTTCCTTTCACCCTTCATAATAGGAATTTTAGATATTCTTTTTTATGGTAAAATTATTAAGATGGTCATTTTTGTTGTCGATAATGGTCAATTTATTACCCAGGAAATGATATACTCCTGAATTTGTGAAAGATGCGTAGAACATAAAAGCATGTTAGAGTTAATATATACATTTTTATAATCTAACAGTAACGAACAACCTAAACTGATCGTAAGAAAGGGGAAAAGACTGTGGATAAAACAATATTAGTAGTAGATGATGAAAAACCGATTGCAGATATATTACAATTTAATCTAGTAAAAGAGGGGTACAAAGTAATCTGTGCTTATGATGGAGACGAAGCACTAGAAAAAGTAGAAGAAATAAAACCAGATTTAATGTTACTAGATATTATGTTACCGAAACGTGATGGTATGGAGGTTTGCCGTGAAGTGCGAAAAAAATACGACCTACCAATCATTATGTTAACAGCAAAAGATTCAGAAATTGATAAAGTATTAGGGCTTGAACTAGGTGCTGACGATTATGTAACGAAACCATTCAGTACACGTGAACTAATTGCACGTGTGAAAGCCAATATGCGTAGACACCAAACGGTTACAACTACTGAAGAATCAGTAGAAGAAAATAATGATATTGTTATAGGATCTCTAGTTATACAACCAGATGCATACTTAGTATTAAAGCGTGATGAATCAATTGAATTAACACACCGTGAATTTGAATTACTTCATTATTTAGCAAAACATATTGGTCAAGTAATGACCCGCGAACATTTACTTCAAACTGTTTGGGGCTATGATTATTTTGGTGATGTTCGAACTGTTGATGTAACGATTCGTAGACTACGTGAGAAAATTGAAGATAATCCAAGTCATCCAACCTGGATTGTAACTCGTCGCGGAGTAGGGTACTACTTAAGAAACCCTGAACAGGAGTAAAGGAAAATGCAGAAGGTTCGCTTTTTTAAATCGGTACAGGCAAAAATTGTACTGATTTATGTACTGCTTATTTTAATTGCCATGCAAATAATAGGGTTATATTTTGCAAAGCAATTAGAACAAACATTAAAAGAAAATTTTGAGACATCTATTACGGATCGCTTAAAACTTGTCAGATTTAGTGTGAAAGAGGAAATATTGAAGGAACGAACCGACAATGATCCAACACTTGAACAAAGTTTAAAAGGTGTATTAAATGAAGTATCTTCAGAGGATATCAAAGAGATTAGGGTAGTAGATGCAGATTATAGAATTTTAGCATCATCAGATATGAGTAATCAATCAATTATAGGGCAGCGCTCAATGGAGCAATTGGTAAGAGACTCATTACGTACCCAAACGCCAACTGAAAAAATAGCATTGGATAAGAAAACAAGAAAGAGAATTTGGGTAGTTGCAACTCCTATTAAATCGAATGGTAAAGTAATAGGGACACTTTATGTAAAGTCTAATATTGAACGTATATTTGAACAGATGAATGAAATTAATCAGATATTAGCAGGTGGTACGGCA
Source organism: uncultured Rummeliibacillus sp. (assembly GCF_934216135.1). Classification (NCBI taxonomy): domain Bacteria; kingdom Bacillati; phylum Bacillota; class Bacilli; order Caryophanales; family Caryophanaceae; genus Rummeliibacillus; species uncultured Rummeliibacillus sp. Next base: position 34,485 of record NZ_CAKQBI010000007.1, read on the forward strand.
TTAGCCTTAGCTATTACCATTATATTAGGGATTTTCATCGCTAGAACTATTACGAAACCTATTTCGGATATGCGTAGACAAGCACAGGCGATGGCTAAAGGTAACTTTTCTCGGAAAGTTAAAGTGTATGGGAATGATGAAATTGGCCAATTAGCCATTACGTTTAACCATTTAACCAATAGGTTACAAGAAGCTCAATCAACTACTGAAGGTGAACGAAGAAAATTAGCCTCCGTTTTGGCAAACATGACAGATGGGGTTATAGCAACTGACCGAAAAGGGAAGATTATCCTTATTAATACCCCTGCACAAAAGTTATTAAATGGAGAACATAACGAATTAATGGGGAGACCATTAGTATCTGTTTTAGGTGTGGAGAAGGAACATACATTTGAAGACTTAATCCATATGAAGGACTCAATTAATCTAGATTTTAGTTCTCCTGAACGTCCGTATATTTGGCGTGCAAATTTCTCTGTTATTCAAAAAGAAACAGGATTTGTTAATGGTCTTATTACTGTACTCCATGATATTACTGAGCAAGAGAAGATTGAAATGGAGCGCCGCGAATTTGTTTCCAATGTATCACATGAATTGCGAACACCACTTACAACAATGCGTAGTTATTTAGAGGCATTAGCTGATGGTGCCTGGCAAAACAAAGATTTGGCTCCACAATTCTTAAATGTTACACAAACAGAAACAGAGAGATTGATTCGCTTAGTAAGTGACTTATTACAACTATCACGAATGGATAGCCGAGAGTATGAAATTAATGCAGACTATGTAGATTTCAATAAATTCTTTAATCGAATAATTGATCGATTCGAAATGTCTAAATCTAAAAATGTTGAATTCGAGCGTATGTTACCTACATTACCTTGTTATGTTGAGATTGATACAGATAAGATTACTCAAGTAATCGATAATATTATTTCAAATGCTTTGAAATATTCACCAGACGGTGGAAATATTCGTTTTGGCATGACGGCTAATGAAGGATTATTAACTGTTATGATCTCAGATGATGGTATGGGGATACCAAAGGAAAATGTAGAACGTATTTTTGACCGCTTCTATCGTGTAGACCGGGCAAGAGCAAGATCAATGGGAGGCACAGGATTAGGATTGGCCATTTCTAGAGAAATGATTTTAGCACATGGAGGAAAAATTTGGGCTGAAAGTGAAGAAGGCGTCGGAACAACAATCTTCTTTACTTTACCTTATGAAGAAGACGAGGCAGGTGAGTGGGATTGAAATATATCGAGCAGATAAAATCAGTCATACTATTTGTCTTAGTACTTTTAAGTATTACTTTAACCTTTTCAATTTGGACATATAGGCCAAACTATGCTCCTCTTGAAAAAACAAAGTCCGTAGATATTTTAGTTGGAAAAAAACTTCAACTTGTAGATATTATTAAGCCATATCGAATGGTTTTTCATCAGGATGGTATGTGGCTTGGAACCGATCAATCAAAAGAGATGAGCGGAATAATAGACCAAATGCAAAATTGGCAAGTAACAAATCCTACACTAGTAAGTGGTAATTTGGATTCTTCTAAAATAAACCAACTAGTGGCAGGGAATCAACGTTATACACTATTCTACTCATCGGAAATACCATACTCTATTTTCCAAGACTTTTTGCCAACCACTGAAAATAAAGTGAATGATATATCTTTTGATCAAATGATTGTAACCTGGAATCAATTATCAAATTCAGGGGAATTGACGGTCTTTTTTGCCAATACTGCCGAGGAAAAGTTATATAAAGCTAAAGCACATGTAAAGAGCAAATCTATTTTTGAAAAACAATTAGTTCGTTTATCGCATGACTTAGAAAGATATTCTGTTTTTTACCGAGAAAAGGGGACAGCCCTTTATTTGCCAACCAAAGAATCAAAAATGATACAGTCAGCTTATATTGTCAATAATATCTCGGTTGATAAATTTAAAAATGCAGTATTTGCGAATCCTGAGGTTGTAAAGAATAGTTTTGATGATGCAAATGTAGAAGAAAACTTTACAGATGGCGTTTCTATAATGAAAGTTAATAGTAATAAGAGAGTTTTGGATTACGTGAATACAACAGCTTCTGATAATCACGAGAGAGTTGAAAAGTCAAAACTAATCATAAATACATTTGATTTTATCAATAGACATGGAGGTTGGACTGGGGATTTTCGATATGATTCTTTAGATTATGAAAATAATAAAGTAACATACCAACTTTACATGGGGGATTATCCCGTATATGCTGACCTATTAGATACTTCCACCCAGATTGTAACGGTATGGGGAGACAATCGAATTGCAGTATATGCCCGTCCATATTATAAGCTTGTACCTAGCCTTGAGAATACCACTTTAACAATAACGGGTGGTCAAGAGGTGGTTGACAATCTTATGAAATTAAAGACAGTAAATTTCAAGGATATTAAAGAAATTCGCCCAGGCTATTTCTTAACAAAAAATGGACAAAACGCTTTTATCTTTAAACCAACATGGTTCTATTTAGTAAACAATAAGTGGTCACCATTACAAACTACTACAGTAGGAGGAGGTGGCCAAGTTGGATTGGAATAAAACGAAAACGATTTTTATCATTGTTTTTTCGATATTAAATGTTTTCCTATATACAATGTATGTAAATCGATACAATGAAGCAAAGATGATAGAACCAATTGGCAATACGGATATTTCTACACGATTAAAAGATGAGAATATAACTGTAAAGAGCAGCGCAGTAGATGGTGAAAGTGTTTCTTATATATCCGGAAAGGTGAAACAGTTCACGAATAAGGAATTAACATCTTTACAAAACCTACGTATTCAAATTATTAATGGCGGAACTGAAATCCAAGCGAAGATAACAAAGTTAAGCTCTTTACCAGATATTACGGATGAATTATTATCTGATTTTGTGAGGAAACAAGTTTATAAAGGTAGCTCGTATAAGCTCTGGAAGGTTAATAAAAAGGATAGAGAAGCTATTTTCTTCCAAATTTCAGATGATTATATGATTTATTACAATCAAAATGCAACTGTCAAAGTGCATTGGAACGATCGTTTAGAAATAACGGATTATGAGCAAAAAATGTTTGATTCATTAAAAAGCTTTGGGGAAAAGAGTACGTTGATCAAAGCACAACGAGCTATTGAAATTATCTTTGATAATGGATATTTGCCTGCTAACTCAACTGTTTCAAAGACACAACTTGGTTATTCTACTCTTGTTCCATTAACAGAAACGCAAGTACTTTGCCCAACATGGTATATTCATATCATATTACCGAAGGATGTAAATGGCGAAAGGAAAGAAGCGGATTATTTTGTTAATGCAGTTGATGGTACAATAGTTGATATTGAGCAAAATGTAAAAGGAAAAGAACTAGAAAAGCAATAAGGGGACTTTAAAATGCAGTTCAGTGTATTAGCTAGTGGTAGTACTGGTAACTCCATTTATGTAGAGAGTGGAGAACATTCTTTTATCGTCGATGCAGGGTTGACAGGTAAAAAAATGGAGCAGCTCTTTGAAAAAGTGGACCGTGATATAAAAAAGTTGAGTGGTATTCTCGTAACGCATGAACATTCAGATCATATTAAAGGTGTTGGCGTATTAGCCCGAAAATATAATATCCCGATATTTGCCAATGAAAAAACATGGCAGGCGATGGATGGTCTAATTGGTAATATACCTGTAGAACAACGATTTCAATTTGATATGGAAACAGTAAAGACGTTTGGTTCTTTAGATATTCAATCTTTTGCTGTTTCCCATGATGCAGCAGATCCAATGTTCTACTGTTTTCATGAAAATGGACAAAAGCTTGTTGTTATTACAGATACAGGGTATGTCAGTGATCGTATGAAAGGAATTATAAAAGGCGCTGATTCTTTTGTATTTGAAAGCAACCATGATGTGAGTATGTTGCAAATGGGACGTTATCCATGGTCAGTAAAACGCCGTATTTTAAGTGATCTTGGACATGTTAGCAATGAGGATGCAGCTGTTGCAATGAGTGAAGTTGTTGAACAAAAGTCCACACGTATATATCTTTCTCATCTAAGTAAAGATAATAATATGAAAGATTTAGCAAGAATGAGCGTTTCACAAACTCTACAATCATGTGGTATTATGCCAGGCGAATTTGTCCACTTATATGATACAGACGCCGAAGAGCCAACAGAAATAGTCACTGTTTAAAAACCCCCCCAATTTGAGGCAATCCTAATGTTGGATTTTACACTAACTTTTTAGGCCAACCTTAAATCGGGGGATTTTTTGTGCGAAAAATGGGGAAGTTATAGTAAGTTCACTTTATATTCTTTGTATTTTGAACTGATTTTAAATTTATTTTCATCTAATTTTAATCTTTGCATTATAAAGTAAAAGTATGAAGCGCTGATAGTTACAGAAAGGATGAAGAACATGGGCTATTATGATAATGATGAAACTCGAAGTAATAGAAAAGGTGGTAGTAAAGCCGGATACTTTTTCAGCGGTATTATAGGCGTTATTGTGGGAGCATTATTAGTATGGCTCTTGTTACCATCTATGGTTGGCTATTTACCGGGTGGAACAGAATCATCAACAACTACTACAACAAACAAAACGTCAACACCTCAAGTCTCAACTGAAGTCTCAACTAATGTTACAGATGCAGTTGATAAAACAAAAGATGCAGTTGTTGGCATTACCAACATTCAAGAAACACAAATGGATTTATGGGGCAGTATTCCATTCCGAGATGGCACAAATGGTAAAAGTGGAGATAACGAACAAGAAGCAGGCAGCGGCTCAGGTGTTATTTATAAAAAGGTTGGCAATAAAGCGTATATTGTGACTAACAACCATGTTGTTGAAGGTGCAAATCAGTTAGAAGTTACACTCTCAGACGGATCAAAGGAGCAAGCTAAACTTGTCGGAACTGATATTTGGACAGACTTAGCTGTGATCTCTATCTCAAGCAAAAAGGTCAAAACAATTGCTACTTTTGGCGATTCAGATAAATTAAAACAAGGTGAATCAGTTATTGCTATAGGTAACCCGTTAGGAATGGATTTCTATGGTTCTGTAACAACGGGTGTAATCTCTGGTAAAGACCGCACAGTTCCAGTTGACTTGAACGAAGATGGTACTGAAGATTGGCAAGCAGAAGTTTTACAAACAGATGCAGCCATCAACCCTGGTAACAGTGGTGGTGCTTTAGTAAATCTAGCAGGGCAAGTCATTGGTATTAACTCTATGAAAATTTCCGAATCAACTGTTGAAGGCTTAGGATTTTCTATTCCAATCAACACTGCAATTCCTGTAATTGATGAATTACAACAAAAAGGTAAAGTGGAAAGACCTTCAATGGGAGTAGCTCTTATTGATTTAACAGATGTGCCAGAATATCATCAAAGACAAACTTTAAAATTACCTGAGGAAGTAACATCAGGTATTGTTGTTAGCGAAGTAGTAAAAAATTCACCAGCCTCAAAAGCGGGGTTAAAGAAATATGATGTCATTGTTGAAATGGATGGCGAAAAAGTTGATAATTCAATCGCCTTGCGTAAAATCCTCTACAATAAGAAAAACGTTGGCGATCAAGTGAAAATAAAAGCTTATCGTAATGGGGAAATAATTCAAAAAACATTAACTTTAGCTGATAGTTCTAAAACACAATGATGTGGATAACTAAAATTAAATCTTAAAATCCCAAAATTTTAAAAAAGCGAGCAAAGAAAGTAAACGCCTAACTTTCCTGCTCGCTTTTCATTTGTTACAATAGGTTGTGGATAACAATTGATAAATTGTGTATAAGTCTGTGGAAATCTAAAATATTGAAAGGAAGAAATATTTTGAAAATATATAGCTGTGAAACCCATATAGGACACGCTTTAGATATGTTTGTTGCAATAGAAAAAGAGGTACCAATTATGGAAAAAGTGGAGGATGAAAAAAAGTTATCCACAAAGTGTAACTATTGCGAAGAGCAAGCAACATATATTGTGGCGAACAAATGAGCGCATACAATATCTTGAAATAGCCTGTGGATATGTGCATAAGTCTTGTGGATAATTTGTTTGTAAATTTAACATGAAGGTGGATAACCTGTGAGTATTACAATTATTAGTGTTGGGAAATTAAAAGAAAAGTACTTGAAAATGGGTATCGAGGAGTATGTCAAAAGACTTAATGGATATACAAAAATAGAACTCATAGAAGTGCCTGATGAAAAGGCACCCGAACAACTTAGTGAAGCTGAAATGGAAATTGTAAAGAAGAAAGAAGGCGAACGCATTCTTTCGAAAATCACACCCGATCACTATGTACTAGCATTAGCTATTAACGGTAAAATGCGCAGCTCGGAAGAACTATCAAAGACCATTGAAGATCTCCTGACATATGGTCACAGTAAAATTGCCTTCGTCATTGGCGGATCACTAGGATTGCATGATGATGTCCTAAAGCGTGCGGATGATAAATTATCATTTGGCAAAATGACTCTACCACACCAACTGATGAAACTGGTATTGGTAGAGCAGATTTATAGAAGTTTTCGAATAATGAAAGGTGAACCGTATCATAAGTAGTAGCCTGATCACAAAACACAATATCAATATAAGCCCCACATTATGAAAAAAATATCAATTTTCTCAATGAGAAAATTGATATTTTTTGTTTTATCCTGCTGATTTCATACTTTTGTAAGAAGCTGAAAACAATGAATCTAGTTAAAAGCAATTTTTCTAGATGTTTAACGACTAACAAGATTACCAATACTCTTATTCATTGTCAGTTTTTTGCCCACGTACTGGTTTGAAAATAGACAGTAAGTAAATCACTAAACCTACAATACCAATGCCAGCGATAATATTGAATGATTGCCCAGTGTAGAAGCCGCCACCGAAGTAGAAGATTTCACGTAAACCTTCGGAAGCAAAGCGAAGTGGAATCCAAGGGCGAATAAAGTTTACAAAGAAACTTGGAAGCATTTCTTGTGGTGTCATAAGAACACCCATACCTAAAAGCATTACAACCATGAATAACGTAATGGCTGGTTTTCCGATCCATGCAGTAATAGCTGAAACTAATAAGAAGAAACAGAATGCTGCAAATGATACGAAGAAGGCAACTAAGAAGTAGCCTGGCATGTTAATACCAGCGATCTGTCCTAATGTTGCAACAGTAAAACCTGAGAATAGGGCAATAATAATCCCAAATAAAACTTGGCCACCCATTAAGCGTAACGTTTGTTTACGTGTTAACAATTCCCTTTTCATAATATTTGATGTCGATAAGAATAAAATGAAACCACCGATTAATGCACCTACCCAAGCAGGCACTGCCATTAAGGTTGGAGCACTACCATTTGCTGTAGAAGCAGTAATTGCATTGAATACTTTCTCTTCAGAAACAATTGGATTTGCGAGTACAGACGCTTTGTTGGCATCAATTTGTTGACCGTCCATTTGTGTGATAAAGTTTGTAGAGTATTGATTGCTCAATTGCGTAATTAAAGCGTTTAAAGCAGTCTTTGCAAAGTTTGCACCTGTCATGTTAAAGCCTTGGTTAATATAAACTTTTAAAGTTGCTGGAGCGTTATTTGAGACAGCATTTTGTACGCTGTCATTATAACCTTTAGGAATAACTAATGCTGCATAATACTTTTTATCATCAAATAAATCTTCAATATTTTCCTCTTTTTCATTTGTAAAAGCTAGCGCAGGTTCTTTGCCATTAGTACCTTTACTCATTTGTTTGATGGCTGATTTTACAACATCTACATGTTCGCCCTCATCATTCACAATCAGTGCAACAGGTAGATTTTTCACTTGTGGATTTCCTTGAGCGAATAAATTTACCGAGAATAGAGCGATGATTATAATAACAGCAATAGGAGCAGCCCATGCTAATTTTTCTTTAAATAATTTCATTGAATTCATCCTTTCTCAATTTTCAACATGTTGTTTAGTAACATGCATTTATCTTATAATTTTTATGAATATAAAAGCAATGAACAAAAGTAAACAGGATGTTGAATTTTCAAAAGGAAGGTGATTTTTTTGAGTATTTATATAGAGAAAAATAGAAGAACAAAACAACTTATTCAAAAGTCATTTATGTTAATTTTAGAGAAAAAATCGTTTGAATCGATTACAATAGGGGACATTACAAAAGCAGCAAAAATCAATCGTGGAACATTTTATTTACACTTTAAAGACAAATATGATTTGCTCGAACAGATTGAACAGCAGTTATTTAGTGATTTAGGCACTCATATCGATGACTTGCAATCACAATATTCATCCACAAGTACGTTTAAAAAGGAACAAGAGGATTTAGCTGTTACATTGTTTCAATTTATTGAAATACATTCGCCAATGTTAAGAATATTTTTAAGTGATCGTGGTAGAGCCGGTTTTCATATTCGATTTAGAGATGCTTTTTCAAAAAAGGTACGCCTAAATCTAGAGAAAAATGAAACTTTCAATGAAAGGCTAAAGTTTCCAATTGAATACTTTTTATCCTTTATTACATCTGCTTTTTTAGGATTAATCGAACAATGGGTTCAAAATGGTTTAGATAAAACGCCTCAAGAAATGGCCATGCTATATATTGATATTATTTCCTTTATTCAAAATAAAGAATGATACAAATCACTCGAAAATATTAGTCAAATAAAACAGTAAAAGACCACAGAATAAGTGGTCTTTTATTTTCTTACGGAACAGTTTCAGCCTTTTATCGTAAGTTTTTGTTCCGAATAGGTTTTAAAATAATTGCTAATAGAACAATAATTGCTGCAATCACAACAGTTGAGTAGAATAGCCCACCATATCCATCTTGAGAAGCGGTTAATGTAATTTGATCTACGCTTGACTGAATGATTTCTTTTAACGTTGGATCCTGTATATGTTCTAAAATTTTGGAGTAATCAATTTCGGATGAAGAACTCGTTGGAGCCATAGATACGGCAACTTGTTGAAATTCTTGTAATGCTTCTGGGCTTAAATCAGCTTTCTCCATCTTACTTTTTAAAATTGTACCAAAATCATTTTGGAATAGACTAGGAATTTGGTTAAATCCACGTACAATGAATCCTGCATAAATGGTTGGGGCAATGGTCATTCCTATTTGACGAGCAAGAGAAAGTCCTGCTAGTGCTGATCCTTTATCCTTTTCAAGACGTTCTGTCGCCAAAATATTCAATGGTGCTCCTAAAAGAATACCAATCCCAAGACCAGCAATACATGACGAAATAATAAATTGCCATTTTGCATCTATCCATGTAGGGAATAACAAAAATCCAATTGCTGTAATGACTCCTGATAAAAATACAGCAAGAATAGGACCTTTTTTATCAACAAGTGCACCACCTAGTCCAGCACCGATACCAGATGCTAATGCTAATGGTGTCATCCAATAGCCAGAGTTTTCAGCAGCAATTCCTAAGACTTGTTCTGAGAAAGAAGGAATATAGATCATTCCCGCAAGTAATGCCCCTGACAACGCACCGATTAATAATGTCAGTAAGTAAGTAGGGCGAACTAATAAGCCAACTGGTAATATGGGATCTCCATTACGTTTTTCTAATGAACGATTATAGAAGATTAATCCAGCGAATAAGACGATCCCCGCGATTAAGAAGCCATAAACATTAAAAGTTGCAAGGCTCTCTAGTAAGGAGGTACCTTCAATGTTAGTTAAACCATACATAATACTAAGAACGGCTAATGAAAGCAGAATTGTTCCGATTAAATCTAGCTTTCCTACAGAAGGTTCTTTCGTTTCTTGGATCTTATAATAGCCTAAAATAATTAAAATGATGGCAATTGGCACATTTATAAGGAATAGTAAATGCCAATTCCCTGTTAAATCTAAAATAACACTACCAAGGTTTGGGCCTAAAATGGCTCCAACCCCGTTCATAGCACCTAATATTCCAAGCGCTTTCCCTTGTTTTTCTGCAGGAAATGTACTTAAAACATGTGAGCTACCAATGATGAAGATTCCACCACCACCCATTGCTTGGATGAATCGGGCTACTAAATAAAAAGCAAAATTTGGGCTTAGTGCTACAAGTAATGAACCAAGGCCGAATAATGCAACTTCAACAATAAATAGTTTCTTTCGACCGAATCGGTCTGAAATTTTACCTACAATCGGTATACTAATTGCTAAACCTAGTGTATATATTGTTACACCCCAGGCTCCCCAATTGGCAGGAACATCGAATGAGCTATTTATTGTTGTTAGAGCAGCACTAATAATCCCGTTATCTAATGCAGCCATTAGTACGCCAATACAGAACAACGTGATCGCCCAAGTTGGACTCGATGATTTATGACTCATTCTTTCATCTTCCTTTCTATCTTTATTTAAGACTGTAAGGTATCTAAAAAATATATGCATGAGGTGAATCATAAAGAGATATGGAGATTATAACAAATAATTTACAGTGATGTATATTCGTTATATATGACTAGGATGATCTAATAAATGTGTAGTGCCCAAAAAAGTAAGTGGTGGTGAATCAATCGCTAAGTCAGATTTAATTTAGTCTACAGCTAGAGAAAAGTCCAATTGATATAAAAAAATAGACATACCATATATAGAGCGATACTATACATTGGAGGTGATATGATATGCCATTTTATCCGCCACCAAATCCGAGAAGAAGACCCCAGCCTCCATATAGACAAGGGTTTAGAACACCTGATCAATTTAGAGGACAGAGACAGCCTTTCTTTATTCCAAATCAACAACAACCTCCACAATTTAGAAGTAGAGAATTACCTAATCACTTAAATACTATTATGGGCCACGTCGGAACTATAACGAATGGAGTTAATATGATGAGGCAATTAGGGTCCATTATGAGTTTATTTAGATAGTATTTTTGTACATTTATTAAGACAAGAAAACTTCATGAGAATGCCCCACTAAAAAGTATGCAGTGAGAACACGTTCCCATTGGATACTTTTTCATTTTAGTATTCTTTATCCACTCCTCTATTAATGATACGATAAAAACAATAAAACATTTGGGGTGAGGGAGATGTTCCTAGAGAAATTAGAGAATCAGTTAAAACAACAAAAGTCATTATTCATAGGCGAGGACACAGCTTTTCGCTCATCAGTTTTAATACCGTTAGTTCAAGTGGATGGAGAATGGCATATCTTATTCGAGGTGCGGTCATTTACACTAAGAAAACAACCTGGGGATATTAGCTTTCCTGGTGGCCAAATTGACTCAACAGATTTAACCCCATTGGATGCAGCATTACGTGAAACAATTGAGGAATTAGGTGTTGATGCAAGGTCTATAAATCTGGTAGGCCAACTAAGTCCTTATATTGCTTCGCCTTCATTTGTAGTTTACCCATTTGTAGCTACACTTGAATTACATCAGCTCAATCTTAGTCAGGAAGAGGTTGAAGAAGTATTTACAGTACCGGTCAAGTGGCTTTTGAATTACGAGCCTTATATGCATTTAGTATCTGTTAATCCTGTACCTTCAGCGGACTTTCCTTTCGAAAAAATTGCGAACGGCACTCAATATCAATGGAGAATGCGATCGATGGAAGAATGGTTTTATGATTATGAAAAGTATACAATATGGGGGTTAACAGCTAGAATCTTAAAGTACTTTATAGAAATCATTAAATGTAAAGAATCTAAAACAGATTGAATGTTTTTGTTCAAAAAGTGATATCACTTTTTGAATTAATCTTTATACTTAACTTGTTGTCTATAAAGATACTTTTAAGGGGAGGAAGAACGTTGAAGTGGCTTACAAAAAATAAAGCAATCCTTTTTGTCGTAATGATTATAATTATATTCGTCGCTGGTTTATTGGATATCAAATATAAGGGACTATTCTATCAAGTATTACCTGATTCAATTCAATCATACCTAGCTAACTTCTTTCATTAAGTAAAGACCTAAAAGTAGGTAAGCTAGAATATATTCGAATTCAGATGCTGAATTATACGAGGTAAAAAAGGCTGAAAGAAGTTTGAAATAAACAATAAAAAGCAGGGAATCCTGCTTTTTTATTGTTACATTAAGTATGAAATGTAGAAAAGTTATAGATATAACCCTGCTAGGAAAATCCCAAGTACATCTTGATAGATTTTATCAAACTGCGATAATGGTAATGGATTTTCCCCTTTACCAAGTTCAACGGTAAAACCTGGCCTTCGCCATTCCTGAATGAACCAATCCTTATAGCCAGCAAAACTATCCAATATTTGAACCGGTTTATAACCGCTCACTCTACTCAACTCTTCTACCATTATTTTCGACTTAGAGGGTTCCAGTCCTTCAAATCCCCAATATATCTCTTCCCCTTGTGTATGAAGTGCAAAAACCCTATCAAAATTTTGTTTTCTGGTCAGTTCAGCCATTGCAATAACTTCAGGTTCAGTAAAAGGTTGTTTTCCACCATAATCTCTCGGTCCAGGACTTTTTGGATTATGTTTTCTTTCCTTTTCCCATTCAGCCGGAAATTGATCATTAAGGTCTACACCTCTTATATTGGCCTTCCATCCTGAAAAATCCAAACGATTATTATTCCAACTAATGACTTGCTCTTTCCATGGTCCACTTGAACCAGGGCCATTTAATACAAGGTTAACACCATCGGGATTAACCATTGGAACAATTGATAAAGTGGTTTGTTCATAGAGTTGTGACGGTGATATGTCACGAATAACACATGCATTAGTTAGCGATAATAAATAATCATTTAAAAAGGTCATGACAATAGGAGTTGTAATCCATTCATTCGCATGAAATGAAGCATTGTAGTGTACCTTTTTATCGCCTGAACCAATTTTTATTTCGGGTAAATCGTGACCGAGTACAGAATTTCCGATAGAGGAGACTTTTAAAAATGGATAAATCCTTTGAAGATGTTTAATATCAATCATCATGATATCGTGGTCATAGTCTTGCTTTCCAAATATGATTCTCGACGTCACTCTTTGGGGAATTTTAATGGTTTGACCAATTTGTAAATGGGTTGGGGAGAGATGAGCGTTTGTGAGAAGGATGGTTTCTACTGGTATTCTTTTTTTCTCAGCAATTCCCCACAAAGTGTCTCCAGAAATGGTCTTGTAATTGACTGTTCGGAAACCTGGAATTTTGATTTGTTCGTTAATTTGAAGACTTAAGGGGTTGATATTTGGATTTGAATCCATGATTAACTGGAGGTGAATTTTAAATAATTGGCTGTAGAGCCAAAGTGAATCCCCAGGCCTAACAAATATATCCAAGATGATCCTCCTATTTAAAAAGATGCTAATCATAAAAGTATATGTTATAGATTGAAGTTTATTATTATGTAATTTAGCTATTATCTTGAAGAGTTATAAGGGATAAAAGAAAAAGAACAACATGAAACGCCCATATTGATTGGACGTCATGTTGATTATCTTTTTTTCATGATAAAAGTCAAATGTCTTCCAGCTTTTTTGTCTTGTCGATATGAAAAGCCTTCATCATTTAAATAGGTACAAGTAGAGTCAATTGTTATATGGTCAGAAGGAATGCCAGCTAATAGACATTGTTTTTTAACTGTTTTTTGATTATCAATATGATACTTATGAGTTTGAGTGTTGTAATACATAAAATCGTCCGCATAATCAAGGGCTTTAAATTTTAGATAGACATCCTCGTCTACTTCAAATTTTTCCTGACTTAGTGCTGTACCAATATAGATGTGCAAGTTGTTTGGGTCACATTGTTCAATATTCTTCAAATGTTCAATTGTTTTTAATGTTATTTCTTTGATGGTTCCTTGCCAGCCGGAGTGGATTACTCCTATGATTTCTTTCTTTTCATCGTAAAAGGTTACTGGCACACAATCTGCTGTGAATGAGCCTAGAAGAAGATTAGACTCGTATGTGTATAGTGCATCTGTATCTTGAATGGCAGTGTCTTTGCTTTCAGATCCTTTGCCTTGATCAGCTACGGTTACTTTATGAATATTGGCACTATGAGTTTGATTAGCACAAACAAATTGATTTAAATTACAATTTAAACTAGCAGCTAATTTTTTTCGGTTTTTGATGACGTCTTCTGAATCCAAACATGTATGAAGTGCCATATTTCCTTGTTCCAGCTCATTGGGGTCTTTCATAGTAATGCCTGCAATAAATTTTTCATTATCCAAATAAATTTTTGTTTTCATAATCATCACCTGCTTTTAATATATAGTAATGTTTTCTCGATGTATAGGCATTTGGAATTTAAAAAAGCCCCTATGACACAGGCCATAAGAGCTTTCGATTATTTGTTAAGTAAGCTATGCTTTTTACCATAGATAAAGTAAATGATTAAACCAATAACAATCCAAATACCACAGAAAATAATGGTGTGTATAGATAGTTGTGTCATTAAGAAAATACATAAGACGAAAGAAATAATTGGAATGATTGGATACAGTGGAACTTTGAAGCCATCTGTTGAAATTTCTTTGTTTTTACGTAATAGGATTACACCGATTGAGACAACAGTAAATGCTAGTAATGTCCCCATATTAACGAGTTCAGTTAGTTTATCTAATGGAACAAAACCTGCACAGAATGAAATTAGTGTTGAAGTAATCCATGTATTTTTTTTCGGTGTCTGATGTTTAGCATCAACTTCGGACATTACTTTAGGCAATAGGCCATCACGACTGAAAGCATAAGTTAGGCGAGTACTACCGTAAAGCATTACAAGTATAACCGTCATCATTCCAATAACGGCTCCAAGTGAGATGATGCCTGAAACCCAATCTTGATGAACAAGTTGCATGGCAAAGCTTACAGGGTTGCTAACATTTAAATCTGTATAAGGAACCATACCAGTTAAAACAAGTGATACTGCAACATACAAGACCGTACAGATAAGCAATGAGCCTATAATTCCGATTGGCATATTACGTTGTGGATTTTTCACTTCTTCAGCAGCAGACGATACTGCATCAAATCCTAAATATGCAAAGAATACTAGTGCTGCACCCGATAGAATACCACTCGTGCCAAATGGCGTAAAAGGTTTCCAATTCGTAGGTTCAACATAAAATACACCAACTACGATAAATAGTAAAATAACCAAGACTTTTAAACCTACCATGACAGTATTTAATTTAGTCGATTCTTTTACACCTTTTGTTAGCAAAAATGCAAGGATAAAGATGATAATAATTGCTGGTAAATTAACAAATGTCCCATTTGCCGGATCAAAGGAACCTGAAACGGCCTTTGGTATATGAATATTTAGTCCAGCTAATAATGAGTTCAGATAGGCAGACCATCCTGTAGCTACAGCAGCAACAGCTAGTCCATATTCTAAAATCAATGACCATCCTACAATCCAAGCAATTATTTCCCCAAATACTACATAGCTATAAGTATAGGCACTACCCGTAACAGGGATGGATGATGAAAATTCAGAATAACACATTGCAGCAAAGGCGCAAACGATAGCAGCAAGGATAAAGGAAAAAATAATCCCCGGACCTGCATGCTCAGCGGCAACAGTCCCTGGGAGTATGAAAATTCCGGTACCTACGATTGCTCCTACACCAAGTAACATTAGATCAAATGCACCAAGTGTTTTATTTAATTGAACCTTTCCATGTTGATGTAACAGTTGGTCAACTGATTTTTTTCGGAAAATAGTATTTTTCATTAGATACACTCGATTCTATTTTAAAAATCTCTTTTATATACGAACCTACTATGGATTATTACATATTGGGCACGTTTGATTTTTATTATATAAAAATTCTAAACATTTATGTAATGTGCGTCAAATAAATTTGTCGAATTTAGGCGATTTTCATCGAATAATGACAACAATTCGAAAAATAATAGCAATTTTCTACTTTGAAGCGTTGAAGTGATAAAGTGTGCGATATAAAAGTAAGTTTAAATCTTAATACTATTAAAATAAGCTGTAGAGAAATGTACTCCCACATTTCTCTACAGCTTTATTATTAGGATAAGTATGATTATAACAGTTTTTCATAGCGAATAACGTAACCTCGGATAAATGATCTGTATTTTGACTAGTTGGTTATAAGTGATTCTGGACTTATAGCCTCCTTATGCCTTTTCTTAATGGCTTTACTTAATTGCGGTCTTTTTTGCCGCATCATTTGTTTTTGCCTTTTTCTCAATATTAATTTTAATGGTTGGTTTTTTGGCAGCACTTTCTGCAATTTTTCTCTCCTGTTCATGTTTATTTAATATCATTTATAAGCAATTTCTTATAATCATTCTTTAATCTAATTGAATAGAGTTGTCCGGAGAATCACCCTTGCTTGAATTTTTAGGATCTAATTCTAAAGGCGTAAAACTTTTTCTGTACTAAATCTTTATGCTAGAAAAGCCTAAAATATGATAGAAGAGCAATCTAATATTAAAGTTTCCTCTGAATTTTCAAATATTAGTTTACATTCCCTACATAATTTTATATAATACCAATAAGATAACTAGGAAATAGAAGTGGAGGAGAGGTTGAAATGAATACAAATGCTTTTTTTAGATCGACAATGGCGAATAATTTTACAGCTAGAAAGTTTTTTAAACGAGTAGCAAATGATATTGAGAGCCAATTAAAAGAATGGCATGATGATATCCAAGTAACAATCGAAACTTGGAGAACTTATTCATTGTGCGTTCAACAAGGAGAAAGAACATTCCAAGTGGCATTATCAAAAAATTTTGTAGACATTCTTCAACATGAAGCTCCATATGCTTTAGATGCGACACTTTGGAATGGATTAATCAAACAAGGGTTGGAAATACAAGATACAGAAGGTAATTATTTAGATATTGCATTAGATTTCCATAAATATGAACAGCAAAAACTTGCCTGATTTTAGCTTATATTCAAAGAGGGTCATCCAATAAAAAGTTGGATGACCCTTTTAGGTACTTGTTAATTATTAAACATCTTTGCCTTCTATTGCGACATCTTGAATTTCTGTTTTAAATTTTGTAATATCCCATTGCAATTGATTTTGTACAAAACCTAGCCCATCTGCATGATATCTACCTGCAATTTTTTGATATCCTAAAAGTTCATATACTCCATCTCTATCAAAATCAACTGGATATAGTCCACTTAATGGGTCAACCCATCCTTCAATAGGTGCTTTTAGCGTGCCGTCAGTATTATAAATTTCAGCTAAATAGTCTTTTCCCTTATAGCGTATGTCTAAAATATACTGCTTTTTAGGTGATGAACTTATAACTCTTACTTTATAAAAATTCTCATATACTACAGTGTACTTAGAGTGTTGCTGGTATTTGTCGCCGTCAAATATTTGCCTCGTTTTTCCGTAAATAAAGGAATAGATATCTGTATAAATTGTCCCACCACTGCCACCCGTATCAATCGTGATTAATACATCCTTTACATGATTTCCTGTAAAGTCTCCGAGGAAAATTGTCGGGTTATAGCCACTATTATTTTTTAAAGGAATTTCTTCATATATATTTTTAGAGTGTTGGAATAGAATGAGATGGATGTTTTGCCAAAATGGACTATCGGGTTTCTTAGTACCTGTTAAATAGACAGTATCTAAAACACCATCTCCAGTCACATCTCCATAAGCCTTTGTAATGACGACTTGAGAAGAATTGACAGGTAATCTTTCAAAGCCATTTGGTGTCCACTGCAAATAATCTAAATATGAAGGTAGATTGTTGGTCTGCCATTCGATGACTAATGTCTTTTTAGTACTTTCATCTAGCTTTATGGCATATAGCCCGGCAATTGTATGTTCATCTATTTTTAGATGAATCATCGGCTGCCATTGTAGGTTAATTTGTTTAAGCAAGAGCAGAAAAGTATCACCTTGATAGATATAGGCACTAACTAATTCTTCTATTGAATCGCCGTCAACATCAACATGTTGAACTACAGGACCAACTTGAGGTAATTCTAAAATAGTAGCAGTGGGAGGCAAAAAATATCGGATAAATTGCAAATCATGATTAATCATAAATTCCACCTTTTTGTGTATAAGATTAATAATCATAAATAGGTTATCAGTATCAAACTCATGCATGTTTTATTTAAATTTATGCTGAATAGAAATTAATATGAAAGGGGGAGAATATTCTTTTTGGATAGTACAACTTATTGCATGATAAAAAATTTGATATCAAAAAGGCTCTAAAAGTATTGATATTACTTTTAGAGCCTTTTAGGTTGAGTTATTTAGTTTATTTTAAATTGTTGTATAGCACTTTGTAACTCTTCAGCCATATTTAGTAACCCTTTGACTGAAGTTTCTACGGCTTCCATAGAAGATAAGGACTCTTCTGTAGAAGCGGCTACTTCTTCAGAAGCAGCAGCATTTTCTTTGGCTTGATGGTTTAACTCAATTGATGTAGCTGCTAATTGTTGAGAAGATGCGGATATTTGTTCAGCTGTTGCTGAAACATTTTCAATTTTAGGTGTGATATCCTGCATACTTGCTATAATAGCTTCAAATTTTGTAGCTGAATTTTGGGAAATTGTAATTCCTTCTTGTACATCTTCTAAAGTTTTTAACATAATTTCCACAGCATCTCCAGAATCTTGTTGAACAGCAGTAATGAGTTCAGCAATTTTGGATGCAGATTGTTGTGAGCTTTCAGCAAGTTTTCGAACTTCATCTGCTACAACAGCAAAGCCTTTACCGTGTTCACCAGCTCGTGCAGCTTCAATAGATGCATTTAGTGCTAGCAGATTTGTTTGATCGGCAATATCACCGATAATATTCAAAATTGCACCGATTTCTTTTGTGCGATTATATAAGGAACGGATTTTAGTATCAGAATCTGTTACGGACTGATGAATTGAATCCATTTGGGATACTGTATGTTGAATAGATTGCTGACCATCTTCTGCTTGTTTAGTAGCATTTGCAGAAAGTGTAGAAACTTCAGAAGTATTGTCTGCAATGACCATTATACTTTTTGAAATTTCTTCAACAGCATTTGAGTTTTGCTCTATGTTCACCGTTTGTTGTTCGGTGTTCAAGGTAACGTGTTGCATGGCGGAAGAAATTTGCTGTGCTACTGCGATATTTTGATCTGTACTAGCAGAGAGATCTTCAGCAGAAGAACGAACATGCAAGGCATTTGTATTAACTTTATGAATGATTGAAGCAAGGTTATCTTTCATATGGTTAAATGATGCAGCTAGTTTACCAATTTCGTCTTTAGAGTGAATAGCAATATCCTCAGTTAAGTCACCTTCGCTAATTTTTCTAGCGCTGATTTCTAATTTGTTGATAGGGTTTATAATTGAGCGAACCAAGAACATTATTAAAATACTTCCAACGACGATGAATATAAGTTGTACGATGAAGTTTGTATATAGCGTTGTCGATGCAGCGTCTATAGCCTCTGAAGTAAAGGTAGTACCAATTACTTTCCACCCAGTTAACTTATTCGTCTCAAATAAGATTTGTTGGTTATTATATGATGTTTGGCCTGAATTCTTAGCCATGACATGATTCATATAAGATTCAGAAGCAGCTTTGCCACTTTCTTTATGAGGATGAGAAATAATAGTCTTATTATTATCAACTAACGTGATAAATCCTTTTTTACCGATTTGGACCTTATTCGCTATATCTTTAAGGGTGTCAATTTGAATATCAACTCCGACAACCCCAGAGCCATCTTCTAACTTTTTCGAAATGGTAATAACTAACTGACCGGAAGTTGAAGAAATATAAGGCTCTGTTATGATTACTTGTCCATTGTTTTGCATAGCTTCCTGATACCAAGGTCGTTCTCTGGGATCATAATCTTTTGGATATTTAAAGTATGGCATCCGAATCATTTGCCCCTTAGATGTACCAACATATGCCATGGCAGCCTCTGGATGTTCATTGACATATTGATCTAGTATATTACGAAGCTTAGAATCTTTAGAGCCGTTTAAAATTGAAGAAGTAACTTTTTTTGAAAAGTACTCAATATCATGAGTTTTAGGCTGAATAGTGTTTGTAATCTGTGTATTTAATAGACTGATATTAGATTTGGCGCTATTGACCTGCTCTTCTTCTATTTGCCCCTTAGCGCTATTGTAAGAAATCCAACCTAATATAAGAGAAGGAATTATTAACGCGATTAAAAATGCGCCGATTAATTTATTGCGAAGCGTCCAACTAAAAAAATTTCCCATTTGAAAATCCCTCACTATAGTAATTGCAAAATTTTTAATTATTAAATGATTAAATATACATAAACCATGTATACTATTATATATTATATACATAGTAAAAAAGATATCAATGTTTGATTTAAGAATAGGTCTGTTTTCCTTTATAAATTATTTCTTTCTTGCATCTTTTGTATTTTTATTTATAAATATATATTTAAATTTAAAAAATAAATTACAGAATTTACGATAATATAATGTATTTGAAAAATAAAAAAGCATCCTTCTTGTTGAACGTAAGGATGCTCTAATCGATTTTATTTAGGCTATGTGTAAGGTGATTTAAAATTATTTAGTATACTTTGTCACCATTAAAAATAGAGTTTTTAACAATTACATAGTCAACATTACGAATGGATTCCAGTTTTGTACCTCCGGCATAAGAGATTGACGATTGAAGGTCTTGTTCCATTTCAATAAGCGTATCACTTAAATGGCCACGATGTTCAACGTGCATTTTTTTACCTTCGACGTTTTTCTTTTCACCTTTTTGGAATTCAGATGCAGAACCAAAATATTCTTTATATAACTTACCATCAATTTCAATCGTTTTACCCGGTGATTCCTCATGACCAGCAAATAATGAACCAATCATTACCATTGTTGCACCAAAGCGAACGGATTTGGCAATATCGCCGTTAGTCCGAATACCTCCGTCTGCAATAATAGGTTTCGTTGCGGCTTTTGAACACCAACGAAGGGCAGCTAATTGCCAGCCACCAGTTCCAAAACCAGTTTTAACCTTTGTAATACATACTTTACCAGGCCCAATTCCAACTTTAGTAGCGTCAGCACCAGCGTTTTCAAGTTCACGAACAGCTTCAGGTGTACCGACATTACCGGCAATAACGAAGGAAGTAGGAAGTAGTCTTTTAATATGTTGAATCATATTGATCACTGCATTTGAGTGACCGTGTGCAATATCAATTGTTATATAGTCAGGAGTTAAATTTTCTTTCGCTAAATCTTCTATAAAAGTGTATTCTTCTGGTTTTACTCCGACACTAATAGAAGCGATTAAGCCACGTGCTTGCATGTCCTTTACAAAATCTGCACGATTTGCTGGATTGAAGCGATGCATAATATAGAAGTAACCACTTTCAGCTAATTTAATAGCAATATTTTCATCTATTATTGTTTGCATGTTTGCAGGGACAACAGGAAGTCTAAATTTGTGACCACCGAGCATAACACTTGTATCACATTCAGAACGGCTATTCACAATACATTTTGCGGGAATTAATTGAATATCTTCATAGTCAAATACATTATCCATTAAAAAACACTCCTAAAAACGAATATTATTTTTGTTTATTTAAAAAACGTTCGCCCTTTGGTAATTTACATTAATTTTAGCCTAATGTCAAAATTTTTTTGCAAAATTACTAAAATAGTAGTTTTTTAAATGAGGTTTGAGAGGAAATTAGATAAGATTTAAGAAAGTAGAATAGGTTCACGTTGGTAGATCTGTTTAACGTAACAACTTAAGACGAACTCAATTATTTATGATAAAATCAGGTTTTAAGGGCAATAGGAACTGAATTGATAATATATAGGATAAAAGGGATTACTTACATAAAAATAAATGGCTTATAAAGAATAACGAGAGGAAGCAACTGATGAAAAATTTAGAATTTATTTTAAGGGATTATATTATTGGAAGACCAGTTATTTCAATTGAATATGATGAGGATGACCAAACTATTGGAGAAATTATAGATGCGCATAGAGGTCTTATATATGGCCATATAGAGCTTAATGATGAACAAAAGCTTACATCTTTCATGATTGATATGGAAGAGATTATGGAACATAATGACGTTTCTTTGGACGAATATGAAGAATTAACACCCGATGAATTAATCGGTTGTGCTGAAGACTTTGCAAAAGACTTCTGCCGGGAAAGTTTGCATTTTAAAGAAATGACACAATGGAATGGTGAATCTTACATGGTCATTTTTGAAGAAAAGGATACGGCTTTAAATTTATTTATACCTAATTCCGGGGTAACAATTGAAATTAATAAGCAAGGATTTATTATTTCGGCAGTGTTATTCCAATCTTACTATCAATTAACATACCCAGATATCCAGATTTCAGCAGAAGATGCTAAAGAAATTATTTGTCGATATCCTTTGGTGCAACTAGGCATATTTGAAGATAGTGGTGAGATGAAGTTAGTATACTATCCAAATCGTGAATATTTAGCAGTCCATGTAGATGGACAAATAGCGACAACAGAAGAGTTTTTAGAAGAAAAAGCTGCTGATACACATGAATTTAAGCCGGTGACAGTAACTCAATCAGTGGAAAGCTTATTGGGTGTAACGGATGATATGTATAAAGTAGAAACAGAAAACGGGACATTCTGGTATGACTCATTGGATGTAGAAAATGTCCAGACTGCAGACCCAATAGTTAAAATTGAAAGAACTGATGATTTACAATTAGATTATGAATCTAGTGTTGAATGGGAAGAGTCAGAAGAATTGCCAGAAGAGTTGTTAGAAGAAAGGGCAAAAATATTTTTAGAAGCTATTATTGGCAATATTCATGATAAATATATACTTGAAGATCAACTTCAAGAAGATGAAGATATTGAATTTTTAAATGAAGAAGATTTAACAGAAGAAGAACGTCAATTTTTTGAGGAACTCGAAAAGATGGAAGCAGATGAAGATGAAGGTTTAGATGAAGATGATGAGTTTAACTTTGAACCATTCACAACATTCACGTTTATTCGCCATTATGAAGGAATTCGTATGGATGAATATTCCATCCATGTAAATGTCGGTGTTTATACAGGTGTAATTCGTGATTGCTCGATTATTTTACCTGACGAATCACAATTATTAGCGATGAATATGGAGCCTGTTGTGTCTATAGAAGTAGCTAAAACAATTTTTAAAGAGCATTTACAAATGAAACTAGCACGTACGATAAATTATGAAGACGAAGATGAAGATGTAACTTTATATGGATTAGATTATGTAATGGATTTCCCTCAAAACAGAAGAATAGAAAGAATCGATGCAACTACAGGTGAGGTTTATTACGAATTCTCAGATGTTCTAAGAGAAGGATAATAGTAAATAAATTTATTTGAATGAACAATGGATTTCCGAAAACTATAAATCTTAAAAATAATTAGAAAATAAGAATTGACAGAAAAACACTAGTATTGTAGACTGTTCACAACAAGTAAATACGACCTCACTTATTGGTGAGGTAGAGGCGCGATATTTATTAGTTCTTGGCGGAGTTAGAGAGAGCGGTGAAACCGGGAAGAAGGAAATGTTGCCGAAGTTTGTAATAGATCTCGATATTACATGCTGGGCTTGCAATGAATAATTGTAAGACTGTCTCAATAAGCTACCCTGGTTTATTGAGTTGAGCTATCTCATTTTGGGATAAAAGTGGAGGATTTGGGACTAGATATATTCTGGAACCTGAGTTCAACTCAGGTTCCTTTTATTTTTGTATCGAAGTACCTGTATGGCCAATGAATAATAGAATTGGCTGAACGGGTAGATGCAAAGATTAGACATTTAGCTCTTTTTCTACACATAAGGGAACTGTTTTTAAAGGAGAGGGAAATATGAAAAAGACATGGACATTATTAACTGGTGTTTTATTAATGGCCATCCTTGTATTAGCAGGATGTGGCACAGGCGATTCTAAAAAGTCGGAATCATCAGGAAATGGTGAGGAACAAGATACATTTACAGTAGGTATGGAAGCAGGATATCCACCTTTTAACTGGACACAATCAGACGATTCAAATGGTGGTGTTGCTATTAAAGGAAATGCAGAATTCGCAAACGGCTATGATGTGCAAATTGCGCAAAAAATCGCAGATGGTTTAGGCAAGAAATTAGTTGTTGTGAAAACAGAATGGGATGGTCTTGTACCAGCACTAACTTCTGGGAAAATTGATGCCATTATCGCCGGTATGTCACCAACGAAAGAACGTAAACAAACAATAGATTTCTCAGATATCTACTATAAATCTAATTTAGTAATGGTTGTAAAAAAGGGTAGCAAATATGATGGTGCAACATCAATTACTGATTTCAAAGGTGCGAAGGTGACGGCTCAGTTGAACACTTTCCACTATACAGTTATCGATCAAATTAAAGGCGTTAAAAAACAAACTGCAATGGATAATTTCCCAGCAATGCGCGTTGCACTTGAATCAGGTAAAATTGACGGTTACGTTTCAGAAAAACCTGAAGCTGTTTCAGCAACAGCAGCTAACGACAAGTTTGCAATGGTAGAGTTTACTGAAGGCGAAGGATTTAAAACTTCAGAAGAAGATACAGCAATCGCGGTTGGTTTACAAAAAGATAGTGATTTAACAGATAAGATCAATGAAATCCTTAAAGGAATTTCAGAAGCAGACCGTGAACAAATCATGGATGAAGCGATCAAAAATCAACCAGCAGCTAAATAGTTATATTGAACTTAAAGAGCTACCGATTGTGATTATTGCAATTGGTAGTTCTTGTTATGCTTTTAAGGAGGAGTAATAATGAGCTTAGAATGGTTTATCAATATCATTACAAATAACTGGCCGATGTTCTTAAGAGGCGCTTGGATGACACTGGTTATTTCAACAATCGGGACTATTATTGGCGCATTAATCGGCTTGATTATTGGCGTCATTAATACAATTCCAAAGGGCAATGGTGGAGCTAAAAAGTGGCTCTTGAAAATTATCAATGCTATTTTAACAATTTATGTTGAGTTCTTCCGTGGCACACCTATGATTGTGCAAGCAATGGTCGTTTATTACGGATCAGATTTGTTGTTTGGTATTGATATGAATCGTACTTTTGCAGCAATTTTTATCGTATCGATTAATACAGGCGCTTATATGGCTGAAATTGTTCGTGGTGGGATTATGAGTATTGAACAAGGACAGTTTGAAGCGGCTCGAGCTATAGGGATGAACCATTGGCAAACAATGATTCATGTTGTGTTGCCACAAGTAATGCGCAATATCTTACCTGCAACAGGAAACCAATATGTTATGAATATAAAAGATACGTCTGTATTAAATGTAATTGGTGTGACCGAATTGTACTTCCAAACAAAATCTATTGCAGGAAATAACTTTCGATACTTTGAGTCATTCTTTGTAGCATGTGTGATTTACCTAGTAATGACGATTATTGTTACGCAAATTTTGCGATTCTTTGAACGTAAACTCTCGGGTAATGCAAATTATCAAATGTTAGATGACGCTACATATATCCGTAGACCGGAACAGACGAAATAGAGGTACAAAGGAGAGAAAAAACTATGGAAACCATTATCGATATTCAGCATCTTAGTAAATCCTTTGGTACACATGAAGTATTAAAAGACGTTAATTTTTCTGTTAAAAAAGGTGAAGTAGTATGTGTTATTGGATCATCTGGGTCAGGAAAGTCAACACTTTTGCGTTGCATAAACTTGCTTGAAACACCAAGTGGCGGGGAGATTTTTTATAAAGGTAAAAATATTCTAGCAGATAAGCATAATCTTAATACGTTTAGAACGCATTTAGGAATGGTATTTCAACAATTTAATCTATTTAATAATTGTGACGTATTAAGTAACTGTATCCTTGGGCAAACAAAGGTTTTAAAACGTTCAAAAGAGGAAGCTAAGGAAGTAGCTATGAAATATCTAAAGGTAGTTGGTATGGATCGTTATTTAAATGCGAGACCTAGCCAATTGTCAGGTGGACAAAAGCAAAGGGTTGCGATTGCTCGAGCTTTATCCATGCAGCCTGATGCATTATTATTTGATGAACCAACATCAGCGCTTGACCCTGAAATGGTTGGAGAAGTTTTAAAGGTTATGAAGGAATTAGCAAAGTCCGGATTAACCATGATTATTGTTACGCATGAAATGGAGTTTGCAAGAGAAGTTTCGGATAGGATTGTATTTATGGATAAAGGTGTAATTGTTGAAGACGATACCCCTGATGAAGTGTTTAATAATCCGAAACACGAACGGACGAAGGCATTTTTAAACCGCGCTTTAAAATAAAAATAGAGCTGTCATCTCACGTTTTGGGTGACAGCTTTTTCTGTATGATCCTTTGGAATTAAAATAGATATATGATATCAAATATTGGCCTATTTGTAGAAAACATGTTAATAAACCTTACATAAAAATCAGAAAAATTAGACAAATAGGTGTTATACTATTTAGTAGAGAACTTTATACATAGGGGGTTGAAGATATGATCAACACTGAAAACGAAAACCTTAATGTTTCCACTTTGATGAATGAATTGAAATTTGAAAATCGAGAAATGCAAAATGTTATGCAAAAGTTACAGAAGATTTCCATGCAATCCAAAATACTAGCATTGAACTCTGGTATTGAAGCGGCTCGGGCTGGAGAAGCAGGACGTGGATTTTCAGTAGTTGCAAAAGAGATTAATAAGTTTGCTGCTGCCAGTATGGATGCAAGTAAAGAAAGTGAAGAAATTATTAAATCTATTCAACAAAAGGCAAATGAAATAATTGCTGTTCGAACAGTTGACATTGCATATGATACGATTGATAAAATTGATCGTAATTTGTTTGAACGAAATTGTGATGTACAAGCGTGGGCTACTTTTGATGCTGTTAAAAATGTCATAGCTAATCCAACACTTGAAACTAGAGAAGAAGCACAGGCCTTATTAAAAAATATATATGAAATTTACGAAGTGTATTTTGAACTGCTAGTAGTTGACCTAGACGGTAATATTATAGTCACTGCGAAAAATCAAAGTGAAGTTGGCAAGAGTATGGCTAATCGGGAATGGTTTAGAGAAACTATTAGCAATAATGATGTATATGTAACGGATATGTATTATTCTGAAGTTGTTCAGGGATATACGATGGGGTATTCATGTCCAATAAGAGATGAACATGGTCAAGTTAGGGGTGTATTTTCTACTCGCTTTAACTGGGATTTTATATATGACATTATTGACAATGTTAAAATTGATGAATCCTCTCAATTATATGTTATTAACAAAGAGGGTATTGTAATTGCATCAAAAGATAGAGAGAATGTTTTGAGTAAAAATTTGAGTGATATGAAGGCGGTTCAAAAGGTTACTAGTGGAGCTGATAACCGTGGATATGTGATTGAAAACAATCAAATTTGTGCATATTGTTTAACTGAAGGGTACAATGCCTATAAGGGGAAAGGCTGGTCTGTTATTGTTATTGAGTCGATATAGTTATTATATTTTTTAATTAAAAGGCGAACAACTTCCACCAGTTGTTCGCCTTTTGGTGAGTTCTTTCGATTTTTTAAACCAAAGTATTATTAATCTACTTTTGCCATTTCAATCACTAAAATGTGTGCTGTATTTTCGGCTTTGATATGAATGTTTTCTTCTACGATTTCTAAGCCATCACGTGCTTCAAGTGGAACATTATTTATCGTAGCCTGACCTTCTATATCTACAAGATAAGCTTGGCGTCCTTTGGCTACTTCAAAATTAATTTCCTTACTAGCTTCTAATTCTATTGCATATAAATTAGCATCTTGGTTAATTTGAATTGGTGCGGTTCCATTCTTGTTTGAGACCATATGGAGCCATTTATTTTTGCGTTCATCCATTTCGAATAAGAACTCACCATAATGTGGAGTATGCCCATGACGATCTGGTAAAATCCAAATTTGAAGCATTCTTAGTTCTTCATCACCCATATTATGTTCGCTATGGAAAACGCCTGTCCCAGCACTCATATATTGGACTTGCCCTCGTGTGATGGTATGTTTGTTTCCCATGCTATCTTGGTGTGTAAGTGCGCCTTTGACAACATAAGAAATAATCTCCATATCACGGTGAGGATGAAGGTCAAATCCTGTATGAGGTGCGATTAAATCGTCATTTATAACTCGTAATGCACCAAATTGAATGTTTTTTGGATTGTAGTATTCTGCAAATGAAAAATGGAATGTACTGTTTAACCAACCTAGGTGGCTAGTCCCCATTTGTTGATGGTCAACTTTTCTAAGCATAATAATCTTCCCTTCAAATAATTATCTTGAAAATATCTTTAATTCGAGATAATTTTATAAGCAATTTTATAATTAGTCAAACCTTTCAACTTAATATATATATAAAGATGTCTTATAAGGTTAAATTCAACTCATAAGACATCTTTTTCTTACTCTTTAATGAGATCGTATGTAATACAAATTGGTTTTTTTGTACGAGGATCTAAACCAATAAAAGCATCAATATTAAAAACAGTTTTTAAAACTTCTGGTTGGATAACTTCTTCACATTCTCCAGCTTTGATAATTTCCCCATCTTTTAACGCAATCAAATAATCAGCAAACCTAGCCGCTTGATTTAAATCATGAAGTACCATAATAATGGTGCGTTGTTGTTCTTTATTTAACTTTTGGAGCAGCGTGAGAACTTCTAATTGATGGGCCATATCTAAATACGTAGTTGGCTCATCCAAGAAAATAATTTCTGTTTCTTGTGCAAGGGCCATTGCGATCCAGACGCGTTGGCGCTGTCCACCTGAAAGTGCGTCAACAGAACGATATTTGTAATCAGAAGTACCTGTCACTTCTAAAGCCCAGTCAATTACTTCATAATCTCTTTTCGTTAGTTTTCCAAGAGCCTTTTGATAAGGAAAACGACCATAAGAGACAAGTTCACCGACAGTTAATCCGTCGATGCTTTCAGGAGTCTGCGGAAGAATCGCCATTTTGCGTGCCAGATCTTTTGTTTTTTGTTTTGCAATATCCTCACCGTCTAAAACAGTGTAGCCAGCTTGTTGACTAATAATTCGAGTCATTGTTTTTAGTAAGGTAGATTTCCCACAGCCATTTGAACCTATGATGGTGGTGATTTTCTTATCAGGAATTTCGATGTTTAAATTCTGTAAAATCAGCTTTTCACCATAGCCAACACTTAGGTTATTAGTAAGTAAACGGACCATTATTCAACCTCCAATTTATAATAAGCAAACAAATTAATGAGAATGAAAATCAATTTCATCTGATCATTATCATAATTCTAATTAGTAATTACTGTCAATAATGATTTTGGATGATTTATAAAATTGTATGGTGATAAATAGAAAAAATGTTGAATCACATAAACGTGCCCGTGAAGAAACATTAAATAATAACCAATTATTAATAATAAAGTAGCCATACAGGAAGTTAGATTCGAACACTTTCCAAACAAAACTATTCAAAAAATATTAGTACTTTAAAAAATACCCTCTGGATTATATGAATCCAAAGGGTATTTATCTTTGTAAGGGCTATCTTTCTCGTTCAATAAAAATTTTTCTTTATGATGTTGACAATGTTAAAATAGACTATAAGTCTTTTTTATAAGGTGATTTTTATGAATTCAATATCATTTAAATGGTTGAGAACTGAAGTTATTTGGATATTACTCATTGCAAGTTTTACAGCAATAAGTAGCGAAATTAAGCTCATACCGTTTAATGGTGAAGATTTTCGCTTTGGATTGGGGAGTATTACTTTCTTATTATTAATATTAATCCGTATACCGAGATCTGTTATACGTACTGGGGTTATAACAGGTTTAACAGTAGTTCTTTTTCGAGTATTTTCAAGTGTTTTAATATATAATGGTACGTTTCCTGATAGTCTAATTGAACACTATCCTGCATTTTTGTTTTATTTTGTGTATGTTGTATTATTCACACTTTTAGATGTTAGAAGTTTTATTGAGCAACCTCTTAAATTGGGCATCTTGGCAACCTTTATAGAAATTATTTCTAATAGTGCTGAACATATTGTTCGTTATTTTATCCTACCAAATAGTTATTTAGGATTTTACGATTGGTTTTTAATCATCTTGGTAGCCATATTAAGGAGTTTTTTTGTAGTAGGGATATATAGCTCGATTATTACGTCTGAACAACATAAAAGACTAGATCAACAGCTCACTCTAGGATCAGATTTATATGTCGAAACATTGTATTTGCAAAAAATAATGAATCATATCGAACAAATTATGGCAGACAGCTATGATTTATATAGAACATTAAAAAAACAACAGTCACAGGAACAAAGTGTAAAGGCCTTGCACATTTCCCAGGAAATCCATGAAGTAAAAAAGGATGCGCAAAGAATCTTTTCAGGTTTATCTAATATTACAATGCCTAAAACAGATGTCGAATATTACTTATCGAATATTGTAGAATTTGTCGTAACGGCTAATATTAAATATAGCGAAATGTTAAATAAAAACATAGAATTTAAAATTGAAAACACAATTGATTTTCCATTGACGCAACAAATCCCTTTGCTTGCCATTCTTAATAATATTACTGCAAATGCGATTGAAGCTATAGATGAAGACGGCCGTATTGAATTAAGAATCATTGAACAGGGAGAGATGATTCATTTTGCTATTCAAGATACAGGCAAAGGTATAGCTGAGGAAGACTTAGGTATTATATTTGAGCCTGGCTTTACAACAAAATTTAACCAACAAGGTGTAGCTGCAACCGGAATTGGATTATCTCATGTAAAGGAAATTGTCCAAATGCTACAGGGTGAAATTTATATTGAACGACCAATCTTAGGGGCCACTTTCCACATTAAGATACCTCGCAAGAATATACAAAAAGGAGTGGAGTAAGTTGCGGTACTTTATCGTAGATGATGATGTTGCAAGTCGTCGCATGCTCAAACAGATTATTTTAGATGGGGATATGGGTGTCATAATTGGAGAAGCTGATAGTGGGGTTAATGCATTAGATCCTATTTTATCAACTGACCCCGATTTTGTACTAATTGACCTTTTAATGCCGAAATTAGATGGTATAGAAACCATTGACCAATTGCGTAAGCAAGGTTTTAGAGGACATTTTATCATGATTTCTCAAGTTGAAAATAAGGAAATGATAGGCGAAGCTTACGAAAAGGATATTGAATTTTTTATACACAAACCAATTAATCGTATCGAGGTACAAAGTGTATTAAAAAAAACATCAGAACGACTACTACTAAAAAAGTCACTTTTAACAATTCGAAAGTCGATATTACACTTTGAAGAGGAAACAAAAGAAGAAACCCATCGTACGATTAAGGATGTTGTTTCTTCCATATTAAATGATATGGGGATTCTCGGAGAAGTTGGAAGCGATGATATAGTAACAATCATCGATTTGTTATCTTCAAATGAAGAAAAGTCCATGCAAATTCCACCGTTAAAAGATATTTATGAAAAATTAGCTAGTCAGACAAAATTTAGCGGTGCAGAAATAATGAAAGAGAGTAAAGCAATCGAACAGAGGATTCGTCGAACTATTTCTATTGCGATGAACAACCTAGCAACTCTCGGAGCTGTAGACTATACAAATCCTGAATTTGAATATTATGCACCTCGCTATTTTGAGTTTGCTGAAATTCGATCGTTGATGAAGACTATTCAAGAGAACGAGATGGATTCTAAAAAACCTAAAATCAATGTTAAGAAATTTTTGCAAGTTTTATATGTTGAGGCAAATGAAAAATTCAAGCATCCGCCAAAATAAGTAATTATATGTAAAAACTAATCTCAAATCGGCATAAAACCTATCTATTTAATAGAAAAGTTATATTAAAATTAATTTTTTTTGAATTTTTATATCATTAAAAATGTCGGATAATGTCGGATTTTATAAGTCGCCCGTATAATGAAATCAAGATTTACGATTCAAGTTAAAAGCAACCATTACTGAAGGGGTGACTAAATAAATGAAAAAATTTAAGTTTGGACTAGCTTGGCAAATTTTAATAGGGTTAATTCTTGGTGTAGTTGTCGGAGCTATCTTTTATGGAAATGAAAACGTAACCAAATATCTTCAACCTGTTGGTACAATTTTTATGAATATGATCAAAATGATTGTAGTACCAATTATTATTTCAACATTAATTGTTGGTGTAGCCGGTCAAGGTGACTTTAAAAAACTTGGTAAACTAGGTATTAAAACTATTGTTTACTTCGAAGTTATTACGACATTTGCAATTATTATCGGTATTGCCTCAGCAGATTTACTTCATCCTGGTGTAGGCGTTGATATGTCTAACTTAACAAAAGGCGACATTTCAACTTATGTCGAAACTAGTAAAGACGTAAAAGAAGGCGGCGGTTTTGCTGAAACAATTATTAATATTGTTCCAACAAATATTGTACAAGCTATGTCAGAAGGTAATATGCTTGCGATTATCTTCTTCTCAGTATTATTTGGTTTAGGTGTTGCAGCAATTGGTGAAAAAGGAAAACCAGTTTTAAAATTCTTCTCAGGTGTAGCAGATGCAATGTTCTGGGTAACAAATACAATTATGAAATTTGCTCCATTTGGTGTATTTGCCCTAATCGCTGTAACTGTTTCAACATTCGGTATACAATCTTTAGTGCCATTAGGTAAGTTAGCAATTCTTGTATACGTAGCAATGTTCTTATTTGTAGTAGTGATTCTCGGATTTGTAGCTAAAATTTGTGGCTTAAATATTTTCCACATTATTCGTATCTTAAAAGATGAATTGTTATTAGCATATTCAACTTCAAGTTCTGAATCTGTATTGCCACGTATTATGTTGAAAATGGAAAAAGCTGGTGTACCGAAGGATATCGTATCGTTCGTTATTCCAACAGGCTATTCATTTAACTTAGATGGTTCAACTTTATACCAATCCATTGCGGCATTATTTATTGCTCAAATGTACGGTATAGACTTAACACTAGGTCAACAAATCACATTAGTTCTTACATTGATGGTAACATCTAAAGGTATTGCAGGTGTGCCAGGTGTATCCTTTGTTGTATTATTATCAACACTAACAGCTGTCAATATTCCAGTTGAAGGTTTAGCATTCATCTTAGGTATTGACCGTATCCTAGATATGGCTCGTACAGCTGTAAACGTAACAGGTAACTCATTAGCATCCCTTGTAATGGCGAAATGGGAAGGCCGTCTAGATAAAGACAAGTATGAAAATTACTTTGGTGACGAAGAAAAAGAAAAATTAGCATAATTAATTGATATTAGCTCTGCCGATATGAGTTTCAACTCATATTAGCAGAGCTTTTTTTGTCGAAATTAGACATCATGCTGACATATTGAGATGATACTATAGAAACAAAAAATTAGATTGGAGGTAGAGTAATGGATAAAGTATTGATTGTTGAAGATGAATTTGCCATAAGCCAAGTATTGAAGGCATATTTACAAAAGGTGCATTTTCAGACGGAGCAGGCATATACAGGCACTGAGGCGATCAAAAAATTTCATGCTTGGAATCCAGATATTATTTTGTTAGATGTGATGTTACCTGAAAAAAATGGGTGGAAAATTCTAAAAGAAATTCGTCAGGAAAGCAGTTGCCCAGTCATTATGCTTACCGCATTAGGTGATGTGAATTATAGATTGGAAGGTCTAAATGAAGGGGCAGACGACTATATAGCAAAACCATTTGTAGCAGAAGAAGTCGTTGCACGTGTTAAGGCTGTGTTAAGAAGAACTCAAGAAGACAAGGGACTTATACGACAATTTGGTAGTTTAGAGATTAATCTTCAATCACACCAAGTAAATGTAGGAGGGCATGAAGTTGACCTAACGCCAAGAGACTTATCTGTTTTGATGTTCCTCGCAGAGCATCCTAATCATACGTTTACAAGAGAACAACTTATTGAGCAAGTCTGGGGATGGGAATATGATGGTAGCGACCGAGCTGTCGATTTAGCTGTTAAACGATTGCGCAAAGCGTTACAGGATTGGCCAGCAACTGAAGGTGAAATTAAAACACTACGGGGATTGGGGTATCAACTAAGTGTTAAATAAAAGTAAAGATAAGAGGACTTCGTTAACACGTTATTGGACAAGCAGATATCTATTAACACTTTGTGTTGGACTTACGATTGTAGCATTTTTCTCTGCTATATGGATACGCCATACCACTCTACAGAATCGCTTAGATATGTTGGAATTTATGGGCGAAGAAATCTCAAATCGTTTAGCAGATAGTATTACAAGCAATTCATCAGCAGGACCACCTGAAGCTCCTAATGGAAACAAAGTTGATCCTGGATTATTTAGAGATCGAGAACGTTTTATGGATATGGGAATCAAACCGAATATTTATATTGTTGATACAAAGGGAAATATAATATCTACAAATCAACCAAAAGGTCCAATTGAACAGAAAAGTCTACCAAGTTCTGTAATATCATTAAAAGATGATGTAGTTAAATACAAATCCGAGGATTCTCCTCAGCTAAATTATGCAGTAAAAAAGAAGATTGAAATAGATGATAAGACCGTTGGATACGTTATTATTACGGAAACAAAGGAAAATCTTACGCACCTTAACCAAGAATATAGTCAATTAGCTATTATGATAGGTGGTTTGGCTTTACTTGGACTTGGAGCAATTTACTTCTTGTCTCGGCGATTAGCAAAACCGATTAAAGACGTAGCTTACGCAGCCAAACAAGTACAAGATGGAAATTATCATATTCAACTACCTGATAATATTAAAGAAGAAGAAGTTTATGAACTAGTACATTCATTCCAAGACATGGCATTGAGATTGGAACAATTAGAAGCGATGCGGACAGAATTACTAGCGGGTGTAACGCACGAATTAAAAACACCAGTCACTTCTATAAGCGGATTGTTACAAGCAATTCAAGATGATGTTGTTGAAGGTGAAGATCTAAAAGAATTTATCAGAATGGCCGTCAATGAAACGAAAAAGCTAAAAACTATGGTAGGAGATTTACTTGCATTTAACTCCTTCTCTGTTAATGCCATTCCAGTAAAACTCGAAAATTTTGAAATAAATCAAACCATCAAAGATACCGTATCTCAATGGGAACTTACACAAGATACAGAAGATATTGAATTGGCATTAGAAACTTTATCAGAACCAAGACAAGTAGAAATTGATCTTGTCAGATTTCAACAAGTATTTACAAATCTCTTTACAAATGCGAAGCAAGCAATGAAGGGAAAGGGCAAAATCACTGTTACACTTACTGAAACAAAGGCTGATATACGAATTCGTGTTGCAGACACAGGAGGAGGAATTCCAAATGAAGAGCAAAACCTTATTTTTGAACGGTTTTATCGTGGGGAAAATAAAAAATACGAAATACGTGGCCTTGGTCTAGGCTTACCACTAAGTAAAATGATGGCACAATCTATAGGTGGTGATCTTCGCCTTATTGAGAGTTCTAAAAAGGGGACGATTTTTGAAGTGAAGGTTCCAAAATTATAAAAATGCTAAAGGTGTTTCATAAGTTCCGAAAAGAACTTATGGACGCCTTTTTCTATATTAAGTATATTAAAATCTTCACTTTGACATTTAACTGACACATTAGCCCTATATAGTATGAATTGTAGAAAAGATAAAGTAACTTACCAACAAAGGGAAGGAAGATATAGATGAACGAATTGAACTCAAACAAGCGGATAGGCCTTGGCAAAAAGCTAATTCTGGCTATAGGTATACCACTAATTTGTATGGTTGCTGTCGTTGCTTATTATTTGATAAGTAAAGATAACTATGTTGCTAAAGTCGGTGGAGTAAAAATTTCTCAAGAAGAATTAAATTCAGCTTTAAACAAGCAATACGGTGCAACAGTTCTTGATACATTAATCTCAGATAAGGTAATTGAATTAGAAGCTGAGAAGAAGAGTGTTACGGTTTCTAAAAAAGCCATTCAATCACAACTCGACACATTAGCAACTCAATATGGAAGTGAAGAAGCACTAGAATCTGCACTTGCTTCCAACAACATGACAATAAATGATGCTAAGAAGAGTATTAAAACGTATTTGCTAACAAAAAAGCTGATTGAACCAACTCTTGATATTACAGATTCAGAGTTAAAATCTTACTTCAAAGAAAACAAAGATTCCTACAATGAAACCGCACAAGTAAAGGCTAGCCATATCTTATTAAATGATAAGAAAACAGCTAATACGGTATTAGCTAAATTGAATGATGGTGGAGATTGGGATAAGTTAGCGAAAAAATACTCACAAGATTCAAGCAATGCATCAGATGGTGGAAACCTAGGATACTTTGCGAAAAGTGATATGGATGAGGATTTTGCGGATGCAGCTTTTTCATTGAAAGTTGGAGAAACTAGTAAAATCGTAAAATCATCATATGGCTATCATATTATTAAAGTTACGGGTAAAAAAGCAACAAAAAAAGCAGAATATGCTGATGTAAAAGATCAGGTAAGAGAAGCAGTTGTTGAACAAAAGATTAACGACAATTATAGTTCTTGGTTATCTTCACTATATGAAGACTATAAGATTGAAAACAAACTAGATAAGGATAGTGGTTCAACATCTAGTACAAGTTCTAATAATAGCTAAGGAGGTTGTCCGAGGATAGATGCGTTATCAAGATGAATTTACAGTAAAAGGGCGAAAAGAACTAAAACATGCTATTTCACAAATGGATTATACCATTCTGAAAAACAAACTAAAGCATGTGATGACACTTGATACAAATGCCGGACGAGATGGTAAGTACTTTATTCGCAGCGTTTATTTCGATAATTTTGATAATAAGATTTTAAACGAGAAAAAAGAAGGCTATTTCAAAAGAGATAAATACCGTGTTCGAATATACGGAAAAAGCTCCGATTTGATCAAATTAGAAAAGAAAAGTAAACGAAACAACTTAACTTTTAAAGAAAAATGCTATATTTCAAAACATGAATATGAATGGATAAGAATAGGTGAAATCGAATGGATGGAAAATGACGAACGGCAACTGATTCGTGAGTTATACATCCAAATGACCTTATATCAGCTCAAGCCAATGACAGTTGTAGACTATGTTCGTGAGGCGTATATCTACCCATACGGTAATATCCGTGTAACTTTCGATAGTCAGATTAAAACAAGCTTACGAAACGTCGATATTTTTAATCCGGACTTAGCGATGGTTCCAGTATTCGATCCAACACAGGTTATTTTGGAAGTAAAGTATGACGAATATTTACCAGATATCATCAAGATGACATTACAAATGATGGATCGTAGACCAGATGCCTATTCAAAATACCAACTTAGCCGTATGTACGGTTAAATAAATCATATTTGGAGGAAAAACATTTATGGATAACACAAACTTCAGTGATATTTTCAAATCAAGTTTTATCGAGAAAACAACAAGTTTTTCACTAACAGATTCCTTAATCGGATTACTCGTAGCATTTTTAGTTGGCTTATTTATTTATGCTGTCTATAAAAAGACATTTTCAGGAGTAATTTACTCACATAGTTTTAATATTTCGTTGATGATTATGACAATGGCTACTGCATTAATTATTATGGGGATTTCATCAAACGTTCTATTATCTCTTGGTATGGTCGGTGCATTATCAATTGTTCGATTCCGTACACCTATTAAAGACCCAATGGATTTAGTCTATTTGTTCTGGTCCATCGTAGCAGGTATTCTATGTGGTGCAGGATTTATTCCATTAGTCATTATAGGTTCTATATTAATTGGTTTGATACTTGTTCTTTTCGTGAACAAAATTACGATTGAAAATCCTTACTTGCTTATTGTGAAGTATGATCATGCTTCAGCGGAAGATCCATTGGAAAAAGTGATTAAAGCAAAATCAAAGAAATATGCATTGAAGTCAAAATCAATTATGCCTGGCGATGATTTAGAAATCACTTATGAAATTCGCGTAAAGGAAAATGATTCACATTTTATGAATGAGTTAACAGCTATTCAAGGTGTTCGATCAGCAGTCATGCTTAGCTATGATGGGAATTTCACAGCGTAATAAGAACGATGTAAAGGAGCTACAGCATGATCAAAAATAGAGTTGTATATAGTATTCTCGCTATGCTCGTGATTGTGTTCATATGTGCCATCGGAATTTTACCAAACTTATCAATAAAAGAAAAGAATATAGAGACAAGTTATGTCTCACAAGTGTTTAATCACAATAAAGTAACGACAGTGGATATTGAACTATCAGATGATGATTGGAAAGATATGCTTAATAATCCGCTAAAGGAAGAAGTAAAAGAAGCAACGGTTACGGTTAATGGTAAAAAACTTGAACATGTTGGGGTTCGTACGAAAGGGAATCTATCGTTACGTGAAGTAGCTAATGATGATGATTCGGATCGCTACAGTTTAAAGTTAGACTTTGATTATTATAACGATGAGCAAAGTCTATATGGATTAAAAAAATTAAATCTTAATAATAATTATAGTGATGCCACGCAAATGCGCGAATACCTCTCCTATCAACTAATGGAGAAAATGGGGTTGCCAACACCTTCATATGCATATATGTATGTCACTGTTAACGGTAAGGATCGCGGATTATTCCTTGGTGTTGAACAAGTAGATGAAACATTTTTGGCAAAAAATTTCGAGACAAATACGGGTGCACTATATAAACCTGATGGCACAGGCAGTGACTTAAAGTGGATAAGTGACGATTTAGACGACTATACAGGATTAAACGTTAAAACAAAGATTGACGAGGATTCAGAAAATGCTACGGTAGACTTTTTGAAGGCTATTAACAATAAAGGAAAGAGCCTTGAAGATACCGCCAATGTGGACAATCTGTTGCGCTACTTTGCAGTAAACACAGCACTTGTCAATTTAGATAGTTATCAAGGAAATCTAAAGCACAATTATTATTTGTATGAGGAAAATGGTAAATTTAATATAATTCCTTGGGATTATAATATGTCCTTTGGCGGTTTTGGTGTAGGAGGAGGCTTTAGAGATCCTCAACCGCAAACAAACACTACAAGTAAACAAACTGATAGTAGAAAGAATACTAATTCTACTAATAGTACGACAAGGGAAAATAATTCTACAGAACAAAATAGTAATACAACTGAAAATGGTATGCCAACGCCTCCAGATGGTAATGGTCAACCACCACAAGGGCGAAGTGGACAAATGCCACCTGGCGAAAATGACGATCAAGGTGGAATGCAACCTCCGCAAGGACAAAATGGAGAAGCACCTGCTGCTCCACAGGATAGCAGTAATGCTCAGAGTGGTGAACAATCAAAAACAAATACAAAAAATGATACAAGTAATGCAAACAAAAAGGGTAATGTAGGCCAAAAAGCTGCTGGAGCTTCCAATAGTGATTTACTAGCAGAATCTAGTATCAACTTTAGTATCACGACGCCAATATCCGGAACAACTTTAGAAGAAAGACCATTACTTAATGTATTGCTATCAAATGACCAATATAAAGAAAAATATGAAGGTTACTTAAAGAAAGTGGCAACAAGTTATTTAACGGAAAATCAAATTGCGGTAGAAACAGCGAAGATTGCGAAGTTAATTAAACCTTATGTAGAAAAAGATCCTACAAAATTCTTTACGAAGGAGGATTTTGAAAAAGCTGTTTTAGGCGATAATAGTTTACCAGAATTTGCTAAACAACGTTCTAAATCTATATTAAAGCAACTTTCAGGTGAATTGAATGTCGATAATACTCCATCAAATGAAGATGATAAAGCGTCAACAAATGATCTAACAAAATCAAAAGACAATGAAAGAAAACAAAAACAAAAGGATAGAGATACATCTACCAATAAAAATGCTGCAAAAGGAAATGGAATGGGTCAAGAACCTAATGTTGCAATGGCCTTTGGAGGTAATGGTCAAGGCCAACCAGGAGGGAAAATGGGGCAAGGTGGTCCACAAAATGTAGGACAGAACCAAGTAGAAACAGGAACATCCAAAGAGACTCTGATAATGGATGGAATCGCTACAAGTGTGTTACTACTTGCTATTATTGCTGTTTTTATATTTAAACGTAGGGGCCGTAAATTAAACAAAAGATAATAAATAGAGTGTTGTTACCCACTGCTCGTATCTGTTTGACGATGCGGGCAGTGAAATCCCACCCAATTTTACACTTACACATGCAAAAGGCTTTACTCGATTGTCTAGCACAACGATTGAGTAAGCCTTTTGTTCTTTTATATGAATGCTATCCTTTCTAATTTCTCAAAGACAAGTCATTTTGTTCACCTTTTCTTTTTAAATATTTTAATATTAAATTGTAACTTTAGAAAAGTGATGTTGAAACAAAGTGGTTTAATATAAAAATTAAATGAGGTGTCTTTCAGTGGATGATCAATTTCTACATATACAAACAACTGAAATAAAGGATTTACCACTCTTCTCTAACTATTATCCGTATGAGCCAACACCTTATGATGTATTAGACTTATGCTTTGATAATATTGAATTAGCACAAGATGATTGTTTTGTAGACTTTGGATGTGGAAAAGGAAGAGTAGTGTTTTATGTGAATCATCGTTATCATATCGATACTCTTGGCATTGAAATAAACAAAAATTATATACAAGACGCTTACCAAAATAAAATGCAATATGTAAAGAATCATCATTTAGCAGAGAAATCGGTGAACTTCCTGAATGCTAAAGCTGAACAATACAAAATACAACCGACAGATAATATCTTCTTTTTCTTTAATCCTTTTTCAGTACAGATTTTCCGGAAAGTAATTTATAATATCTTGAAATCACAGCAAGGCAATTCTCGAAAGATTTATGTGATATTATATTACCCCTCTTTTGAGTATATTCAATACTTAAAAAGCGAAACAAAATTTAAAGTTATAAAGGATGTTCTAGTGCCAAATCAATTTGCTTATAATACGCATGAGCGAATTATGATTTTTGAATATTAGGAGGATTGTTGATATGACAAATTTATGGAATGAACGATTTAACACAACTGAATATATATATGGTGAGGAACCAAATGCCTTTATTAAAGAATACACCTTTCAATTAGAAAATCTTAAGAAAGTTGCTGCATTTGCAGAAGGTGAAGGGCGAAATGCTATATTTTTAGCTAAATCAGGACATGATGTTACAACTTTTGACTATGTAGAAAGCGGCTTAAACAAAACAGTACAATTGGCAGAAAAAAATAATGTAAAAGTGAAGACTGTACAGGTAGATTTATTAGAGGGTTCTGTGCCAAATGAACAATTCGATGCAGCAATCATGGTATTTGGACATTTTCGAAAAGAAGACCAGAGAAATGTATTTGAGAAAATTTTAAAATCGGTTAAGCCTGGTGGCAAAATAATGATGGAGTTGTATTCTGAAAAACAACTCGACTATCGGACTGGTGGACCTAAGAAATTAGAGATGCTCTATAAACCCCAAGATATTTTAGATTGGTGTGAAAACTATAAAATAGTTCACTTTTTTGTAGGGGAGCAGTCAAGGCAAGAAGGGACACTTCATACAGGACTGGCCCATGTTATCCAACTTATTATTGAGAAATAGTAAATATGAAGGCAACTCTAATGTTTAATTTAGGGTTGTCTATTTTTATTTTATAGAAGGTAATTCCTAGTAGACTACTTGAAATTGAAAACTAAGTTTGATATGATGAGAAAGTTCATTTTTAATAGTTATCATTGTTAACTAATTTGAAAAGGAGATTTATATGACTGCTTTTAGAACTTTATTTCATCAATTAGTTTTAACATACAGACCATTTGAAACGCAGTTAAATGAGAGGCTTGCAACGCATCATTTACACCGAGCTGAATGGTCTGTTTTGTATTATTTAGTGAACTCTGAATCGATGACATTAGTAGAAATGGCAAGACTTCTGAGTGTAGAAAAGCCTAATATTACGAGGACGATGAAGAGTTTAATAGAACAAGGTCTTGTAGAGGCTAAGCCCGGGAAAGACAAACGTGAAAAGCATATGGTGGTAACAGCTAAGGGCCTAGAGATTTATAAGGAAATACGGGTGACTGTTGATGTATTTGAACAGCAAATACTAAAAGGAATCCCAGAAGAAGAACAACTAGTATTTATGCGAACGATGAAAAAAATTAGAGGGAATTTATTAAATAGATAGGGGTCTTCCAATGAGTCATGCGAAAGAAAAATTATGGTCAAAAGATTTTGTCATTATGTCGATCATTAACTTTATCATTTTAGTTATTTTTTATTTGTTAATGGTAACGATGGCATCATTTGCAGTGAAGGAATATCATGCTTCAACAAGCCAGGCAGGTCTGGTGACAGGGATTTATATTATTGGTACTTTAATAGGTAGACTTGGAACGGGGAGAGTAATCGACCAATTCGGACGTAAAAAAGTGCTTAT
The DNA here is from genome assembly GCF_934216135.1 of uncultured Rummeliibacillus sp. Taxonomy (NCBI): domain Bacteria; kingdom Bacillati; phylum Bacillota; class Bacilli; order Caryophanales; family Caryophanaceae; genus Rummeliibacillus; species uncultured Rummeliibacillus sp. Next base: position 76,887 of record NZ_CAKQBI010000007.1, read on the forward strand.
TATTGGTTTAGCTCTGTTTGTGCTAACAATGTCACTTTATTTCATTAATGCGGGGATTACTGTTTTGCTTTTATGTCGATTAGTTCATGGTATATCTGTTGGGATTGCGTCAACAGCAACAGGTACTATTGTGGCACAAATTCTTCCGCAATCTCGTAAAGGTGAAGGAATTGGCTATTATAGTATGAGTGCTACACTAGGGACTGCAATAGGTCCGTTTATAGGAATTATGATGAGTCAACATTCATCTTATAGTATGATCTTTTTACTATGTATGTTATTAGGTATTATCTGTTTAGTTATATCGTTAATGGCGAAAGTTCCCCCAGTACCAGGAGTACCAGATTCTCAAGCATCTTCAAAGGGATTCAGTATCTCACAATACTTAGAACCAAAGGCGATACCAGTTGCTATTATTACAATTTTTATTGCTTTTGGATATGCAGGTATTCTTTCCTTTATTAACTTTTTTGCTAAAGAACGTGATTTAGTAGCAGCATCAAGTTTCTTCTTTCTTGTATATGCTATTGCTATTTTAGTAACACGCCCATTTACCGGAAGATTAATGGATACGAAAGGTGCAAACTTTGTAATGTATCCATGTTTTGTTCTGTTTGCACTAGGTTTACTTTTGCTAAGTACTTCTCATAGCGGTGTCGTATTGTTATTATCAGGTGCCATGATTGGTGCAGGTTATGGGAATCTATCCTCAACAGCACAGGCCATTGCTGTAAAGTTGACACCTCCACATCGTATGGGATTAGCAACATCAACTTACTTTATCGCATTAGATGGTGGTTTAGGTGTAGGACCATATTTACTGGGGTATATTATTCCATTGCTTGGTTATGGAAAATTATATGTATCATTAAGCATTTTCATTTTCATCACCATTGCAATTTATTTCATACTTCATGGAAGAAAAGATCATCTAATCTTGGAGAAAAAAGTAGGGTAATTTTTTCATTTTAGAGCATTCTTTTATTGTAAGGTGTAATATATTTTAATATTAAATATTTTAGTGTTAAAATATATTTATTCGAAATAAAGGAGATGTAAACAATGGGAAAATTAGATGGCAAAGTTGCTATTATTACTGGTGGTGCAGGCGGTATCGGTAGTGGTATGGCAAAAGCAATGGTTAAAGAAGGCGCTATCGTAACAATCGTTGATTTAAATGAAGAAACAGGAAAAGCGATGGAGAAAGAATTACAACAATATTCTCCAGAATCCATGTTCATGCAAGTAAACTTAATGGACCGCAATAAGTTAGGGAATATTGTTGAAACAGTTGTTAAAAAATATGGTAAACTAGATGTCTTAGTAAACAATGCACATGCTTCAAGACAAAAGCCATTCATGGAAACTACACAAGAAGATATCGATCTTTCTTTCGGTACAGGTTTTTATCCGACATTCTATTTAATGCAAGCAGCATTCCCTTATTTAAAAGAAACCAAAGGTAATATTATCAACTTTGCATCAGGCGCTGGCTTAAATGGCGATCCCACACAAGCTGCATATGCTGCTGCAAAAGAAGCTATTCGCGGTATTACACGAGTAGCTGCTCGTGAATGGGGACAATATGGTATTAATATTAACCTTATTAGCCCAATTGCTCTTTCACCAGGTGTAGAAGCATGGTCTAAAGCTCAACCTGAATACTATGAAGCAGTTAAAAATAAAATTCCAATGGGCCGTTTTGGTGATGTTGAAAAAGATATTGGCCGTGTCGCTGTATTTTTAGCATCTGAGGATTCAAAATATATTACTGGTCAAACAATTATGACTGATGGTGGAGCAACTATGCTTCGATAGTATTTTGGAGTTAGGAGGACGTTTTGAAAGAAACAAATATTTTTCAACTGATACATGCAAACGAATTAGTGAATAATGCGAATATCCTGCAATTTTCGCAACGTATTCAAAATTATATAGGAATTTCACCTATTTTGGTTCTTAGTGAGCTTAAACAAAATGGACCCCAGAAGCAAACCGTACTGGCTGAGGAATTAGGCTATTCACCAGGGGCTATGACGAATATTGCTTCAAAGTTAGTAAAAGAGAGATATGCAGAGCGTCAATATAATGCAGATGATCGCAGAAACGTATTGTTAGCAATTACCGAACTAGGATTAAAAGCATTAGAGGAAGCGCAAAAGGTAGGAAATGAAATTCAAGTAGAACTATTCAGCATGTTAAGTAAAGAAGAAATAGAACAATATTTGTCCATCCAACAAAAACTTCTGTCTATAATCGATAAATGATAAAACAGAGATTGCCGACGTTGTCAAATTCATGACGACATCGGCAATTTTTTAATTTAAGGAGTTGCCCAAATCTCCTACAAAAAAATATAAAAAAGACTAGGCATATAATTTTATACACCTAACCCTTTCCAAAAAAAGTCACCAATATTTTTCGCCATATCATCGATTGAAGTGAAAAAAGCCTGACCATTTTCATCACGATGATTTCCAACGTTTAATAACGATGTGAATAACTGTGTTACAAACTTAGGGTCATGCTGAGGGATTTCTCCCTTTTCCATTGCCTCCATTAAAGTATGCTGAATAATCTCATGCATCTTTTCCTCGGATTGTTTCATTTTCTTTTTTTGTTCTTCAGATAAACTAATTTTGGCATCACGCATAAAGTTATTTAAGTCAATATCTTCCGTTGCAGATAAATGGATTTTAATGAGTTGATGGAATCGTGATTTCAGCGGAAGCTCATCCCTATTCAAAATGTTAGAAATTTGCTCACGAATATAATCCATCATCACAATCATACAGTCCGTGTATAATTCTGCTTTTGTAGAGTAGTAATAGTAAATGGTTGCTTTTGTTAAATTACAAGCTTTAGCAATATCATCCATAGAAACAATTTTATAACCATTTTGAAGAAATAATTTTGTCGCAACTTCTAAAATAATGGACTTAGTGGGTTTATCTTGTTGATCATGACGAGGTCTACCTAGGCTTCGTTGTTTTTGTTGCACTGCAATCGCTCCTAAATACGCCATTTTTTACTACAGTATAGCATAAGATAAAAAGCTTGAATAATTAACTAACCAGTATATATAATTAAATCATTAACATGAGGATGGTGAATATTGGATGAAAAGAGGACCGTTAGAGCTTTGGGGTTCACTGGTTGGTGGAAAAAAGACGAGTTGGATTCCATTGGTTGTTTGGGTATTATTAGTTACTGTTTTATCTTTCCTTTGGCCGCAAATAAACAGTATAGAAAATGGATCAGCTAATGATTTACCAAAAGAGTTAATGTCACAAAAAGCGGAGCAATTAATAAGTGATGAATTTTCAAGTGATTCAGGAAATCCGTTATTAGTGGTTTGGCATAGAAATGATGCATTAAAAGATGATGATATTGAAGCTATTCAAAATGTCTATAAAAATTTAATGGATCAGCCGTTAACTAAGCAACAATCAATTCCACCACTTGGGACTCTGCCATCACAAGCGATAAAAGCAGAAGTATCTGAAAATGGTACTACAATTGTTACACCTATCTTTTTTGACAAGGATGCATCTACTGATGTATTAAAAACGAATGTAGAAAAATTTGAGAAACTAGTTACAAAAGAGTTAGGGGAAGATCCTTTTAGTAACAAATTATCTGAAAGTGGTTTACATTTACGATTATCAGGACCTGTAGGTATTCAAATTGATGCAGTCAGCTTATTCTCTCAAGCCGATGTGAAACTAATGATTGCAACAGTATTATTAGTATTAGTATTATTAATTCTATTATACCGTTCACCTATTTTGGCAGTCGTACCATTATTAGTTGTTGGGTTTGCTTATGGTTTAATAAGTCCATCTCTAGGTTTCTTTTCTGAACAAGGATGGATTACAAAAGATGCACAAGCTGTATCTATTATGACAGTATTATTATTTGGTGCAGGAACAGATTATTGTCTATTTTTAATCTCAAAATATAGAGATATTTTATATGAAGAAGAGAATCGTTTTAAAGCGATGAAAATAGCGGTAAAAGAATCAGGTGGTGCTATAGCCATGAGTGCCTTGACGGTCGTCATTGGGTTGTTGACACTTAGTCTAGCACACTATGGATCTTTCCAAAGATTTTCAATACCATTTAGCTTTGCGGTTCTTTTAGTAGGAATTGCATCATTAACAGTTTTACCAGCATTATTGGTGCTAATAGGTAGAATAGCTTTCTATCCATTTATCCCTCGTACTGTAGAAATGGAGAAGGCAAGAGCTGAAAAGAAAGGGAAAGTTTTTAAAGAACCAAAGCCAAAACATCGATTCAGTCGTAAAATTGGCCATGTTGTAACTCGTAAACCTTGGACTGTTATTATTACCACAATAATCTTATTAGGCGGGCTAGCAACGTTTGTGCCTAAAATACAATTTACCTTTGATTTGTTATCGTCGTTCCCAAAAGACATTGCTTCGAGAGAAGGTTTTCAACTAATATCTGATAATTTTAGTCCTGGTGAATTAGCGCCAGTAAAGGTTATTGTAGATACTGATGGTAAGAATATAGATTTACAAAAAGAGTTAAAAAAACTATCTAATGTTGATCAAGTTAACAAGCCACTGACAGGCAAAACTAGAGAGGAACTTCAATTAGTAGAACTCTATCTTGATGGAAATCCATATTCAACGGAAGCAATTGAACAAATACCTAAGCTTAAAAAACAAGTAACAGCAATACTACAAGATGTGGGTATTCAAGACGCTAGTAAACGTGTATGGATTGGTGGGGAAACCGCTACTCAATATGATACAAAGCAAACTATTGAACGAGATGAATCTATTATTATACCAACAATGATTGCTATCATTGCGCTGTTGTTACTTGGATATTTACGTTCGATTACAGCAACTCTATACTTAATCGGTACAGTTGTTTTATCTTATTTTGCAGCATTAGGTGCAGGTTGGTTAATATTACATTACTTCTTTGATGCAGATGCTATTCAAGGATCAATCCCGCTTTATTCGTTTGTATTTTTAGTGGCACTCGGCGAAGATTACAATATATTTATGGTATCTGAGATTTGGAAAAAGAGAAAAAAGCAAGATCACCATTCTGCAGTTTCCGATGGAGTAGTACACACAAGTAACGTTATTACGTCAGCAGGTCTAATTTTAGCTGGTACTTTCGCAGTGTTAGCAACTTTGCCTATTCAAGCATTGGTACAATTCGGTGTGGTAACAGCAATAGGCGTTTTACTGGATACTTTTATCGTCCGTCCATTACTTGTACCTGCTATAACTACAGTTTTAGGTAAGTATGCTTTTTGGCCAGGGAAACTATTTAAGAATGCAGATAAATAAATACATCAAAAAAGCTGAGAGATGTTATCTCAGCTTTTTTGATGTAACCATATAAAACTAATTAGTTGCTCCTTTTGTTCAATTTATCCCCTAACAAAAAGATATAAAAATACTATTTTAAATAAATAAAAATAGAAAAATATCATTTTTCGTTAAAAATTTAAATATTTCAAATTTACTAAAAATTGATATAGACTAAATGGCATGAATCATTTACAATATGATTTGTAAAAAAGAGTCTAATAAAGTGTTAAAAGGCATAAATCTATAATAAATAAATATGTTGAATGAATTTATTTGTCAGAATATTTAAAATATATTTTAGGTGAGGGGGATATGGTATGAGTTCAAAAAAATTAAAACGATATGCGTCAGTATTTTTAGCATCGTCTTTAGTTGTTGGGGTTTTAGCGGGGTGTGGAAGTAAGGATGAAAAGTCTTCGGGAAGTAGTAAGGGAAGTAGTGATGAGATAAAAATTGGCTTGAATTTAGAATTATCTGGTGCTGTAGCGTCCTATGGTTCTGGTATTTCAAAAGGAGCTAAACTTGCAATTGATGAGATCAACAAAGCGGGTGGTATTGATGGCAAAAAGATTGTACCAGTTGAAATTGACAACAAGTCAGATGCAGCTGAAGCAACATCTGCAGCCATTAAGTTAGCAACACAAGAAAAAGTAGTAGCACAAGTTGGTTCGGCAACATCTGGTAATACAGTTGCCGCGGTACAAATTGCGAACAAATATAAAATGCCTGTTATTGGGCCTTCTGCAACTTCTGAAACTGTAACAGTAAGCGAAAAAGGTGAACTAAATGAGTTTGCCTTCCGTACATGCTTTATCGACCCATTCCAAGGCCAAATCGCTGCAAACTTTGCACTAGATACGTTAAAGGCGAAAAACGTAGCTATTTTTGCAGATAGTGCTAGTGATTATGCAAAAGGATTAGCCAAATCATTTAAGGAAACTGTTGAGAGTAATGGCGGCAAAGTTGTAGCAGAGGAATCGTATGTCGCAAAAGATACAGACTTCAAATCTACACTAACACGTTTAAAATCTAAAAAGCCTGATTTTATCTATATCCCAGGCTATTACGAAGAGGTCGGACTGATCATTAAACAGGCCCGTGCCGCTGGAATCGATGTACCTTTAATGGGTGGAGATGGATGGGATTCCCCTAAAATGGTTGAGTTAGCAGGTAAAGATGCGCTTAATAAGACATACTTTACAAACCATTATTCAGCTGAAGATCCAGATGAAAAAATTCAAAAGTTCGTTGCGGCATTTAAAGCAGCTAATAGTGATCAAGCACCGGATGCATTTAATGCATTAGGCTATGATACAGTCTATTGGTTAAAAGATGCAATTGAACGTGCAGGATCAACAGACGGTGAAAAAATTAAAGAGAAACTAGCAGATACAAAAGACTTATCATTAGTTACAGGTAACTTCTCAGTAGATGAAAAACACAATCCAGTAAAAACAGCAACAGTTCTTGAATTTAAAGACGGTAAGCAAGTGTTCAACTCTAAAGTTAATCCTTAATGCTTTAGTTAAGAAAAGGGGGGAACTGTCCTCCCTTTTCGTATTTATTTCTTTTTAAAGGAGTGGGATTTTATGGAGTGGTTGCAACAGTTAATCAATGGTATTTCACTCGGAAGTATATATGCATTAATCGCCCTCGGTTATACGATGGTATACGGCATTATAAAACTGATCAATTTTGCGCATGGCGATGTCTTTATGATTGGTGCGTTTATAGGCTTTTTAGCCATTGCAAGATGGGATTTAGGATTCTTTCCAGCATTACTTTTAGCAATGGTTGTTTGTGCGGTATTGGGGGTATTGATTGAACGTATTGCTTATAAAAGATTACGTAATGCAACACGTATTGCAGCATTAATAACGGCAATCGGTGTTTCCCTTTTAATTGAATATACAACTATATTCTTCCGAGGAGCACAACTTGAAACATATCCCGATGTTATTTCAAATAAGACATTTAACTTTTTAGGTGCACAAATTAGTATGCAATCGATCATGATTCTATCAGTATCCATCGTACTAATGCTTATCCTACAATTTATCGTACATAAGACAAAAATCGGTAAAGCTATGCGTGCCGTTTCCTATGACGTGGAGACAGCTCGCTTAATGGGTATAAATGTAGATAATACCATTTCAGTAACATTTGCAATTGGTTCTGCGCTTGCTGGTGCAGCGGGTGTTATATTTGGTATCTATTATACGAGAATAGACCCATTAATGGGGATTATACCAGGGATTAAAGCGTTTGTAGCTGCAGTACTTGGCGGAATTGGTATTATTCCAGGCGCGGTAGCTGGTGGTATGGTGCTCGGTGTTGTTGAAACGGTTGTTAGTGCATTAGGCTTCTCTTTATGGAGAGATGCAGCTGCCTTCGTTATTTTAATCTTAATTTTAATCTTTAGACCGGCGGGGATATTTGGCAAGAACACCCGTGAGAAAGTGTAGGTGATAGGTACTTATGAAAAAGTCTAAAGTATTTTGGGTATATGTTGCAGTGGCTCTAGTCGTCTATGGCGTTGTGCAATTTTTAATTTCAAGCGGGAATTTAGATATGTATTATTCAAATTTATTTATTACAATTGCGATTAATGTGATTTTAGCCGTTAGTTTACATTTAGTAATTGGGATTACAGGGCAGTTCTCGATTGGCCATGCAGGGTTCTTAGCGGTGGGGGCGTATATTTCGGCTATTTTCACAACAAATCTTGGATGGCCGTTTCCAGTAGCATTATTAATAGGTGCGTTTGTAGCAGCAATTGCTGGATTAATCGTAGGTATCCCTACACTTCGTTTAAAGGGAGACTATTTAGCAATTGCTACACTTGGATTTGCTGAAATTATTCGTATTGTATTCTTGAATATTGATTACGTTGGTGGCGCAGCAGGTATGCAGGTAGATTATCTAACAACTTGGTCTTATGCATTTTTCGCTGTACTTATTACAATTGTTGTTATTTCAAATTTTACGAATTCACGTCATGGTCGTGCATGTATAGCTGTACGGGAAGATGAAATTGCAGCCGATGCAATGGGAATCAACACCACATTCTATAAAGTATTAGCATTTGCAATTGGTTCATTTTTCGCTGGACTTGCCGGTGGGTTATTCTCTCATAACTTCTTTATCATCCAACCATCACAATTTGGTTTTTTAAAGTCTTTCGATATTTTAATCTATGTTGTACTAGGTGGTTTAGGTAGCTTATCAGGAGCAATTATCGCTGCAATACTTCTAACTATTATTTCTTTATATCTACAAGATTTCCCCGAAACTCGTATGATTATCTATAGTTTAGTATTAATCATTGTAATGTTATATCGTCCATCTGGCTTGATGGGGACAAAGGAAGTCACCGATCTCTTCAAATTCGGTAAGAAGTCGAAAGGAGGTAATGTTAATGAGTGACCTTCTTTTAAATGTTGAGAATGTAGGGATACGATTTGGTGGTTTGAAGGCTGTCTCAGGCTTAAATATGGAGATGCATCAGGGTGAACTGATTGGCTTAATTGGTCCGAATGGTGCTGGGAAAACGACAAGCTTTAATATGTTAACAGGCGTTTATAAACCGACAGAGGGTATTATCATATTTGATGGAAAAAAGATGAATAACATGTCACCTCACCAAGTTACAAAGAGTGGTGTAAGTCGTACCTTCCAAAATATTCGTCTGTTTAAAGAGCTATCAGTTCTAGATAATGTAAAAGTGGCAAACCATTCACTTGCACATCATTCGGTATTAAGTTCTATTTTACGCTTACCAAGTTATTTCTCTGGTGAAGCAAAAATGGAACAAGAATCGATTGAATTTCTTAAAATTTTTGGCTTAGATAAATATATGAATGAGCTGGCTAAAAACCTTCCATACGGGATGCAACGTAGGCTAGAAATTGCTCGAGCATTGGCGGCAAAGCCTAAGCTCTTATTATTAGATGAACCTGCAGCTGGTATGAACCCTCAAGAAACCCATGATTTAATGGAGTTAATCGCATTAATTCGCAAAAAATTTGATCTAACTATTCTTTTAATTGAACACGATATGGGACTTGTAATGGGGATTTGTGAACGGATTTATGTTCTTGACCATGGTCAACTCATTGCACATGGCAATCCAGAGGAGATTCGTAACAATCCAAAAGTTATTGAAGCTTATTTGGGTGAGGAGGTAACAGAATGATGCTGAAGGTAAATGATATCAATGTGTTTTACGGTAACATTCAAGCATTAAAGGGAGTCTCCTTGGAGGTAAACGAAGGTGAGATTGTCACATTAATAGGTGCAAATGGAGCGGGTAAGAGTACTCTCTTAAAAACTTTATCAGGATTATTAAAGCCAAAACAAGGTGAAATTGAATATCTTGGTAAATCAATAGCAGGAAAGGCTGCACAATCTATTGTGAAAGCAGGGATTTCACAGGTCCCAGAAGGACGGCGTGTTTTTGCGAATATGACAGTGGAAGAAAATCTTGAATTAGGTGCATATTTACGAAATGACCGTGCAGAAATTGCAAAAGATAAAGAGCGGATTTTTAAGATATTTCCTATATTATTAGAAAGGCGTAAACAATTATCTGGTACATTATCTGGCGGTGAGCAGCAAATGCTTGCAATGGGGAGGGCAATTATGGCAAGACCAAAATTGCTTTTGCTAGATGAGCCATCAATGGGGCTAGCACCAATCATGGTAAAAACGATTTTTAATACAATAGAAGAAATTCGAAAAGAAGGAACTACAATTCTTTTGGTAGAACAGAATGCCCATATGGCTCTTTCTATAGCCGACCGAGCCTATGTAATTGAAACCGGTAGAGTTGTACTTTCAGGCACTGCTAACGAACTAAAAGAGACTGAACAAGTGAAAGCTGCATATTTAGGTGGATTATAAAAGTGAGCCATATTTTTTGTATAAATGATACAAGGAATATGGCTCTTGCGCTTTGAAGAGAGATTTATTTTACTGAAATCAGTTTTATACTCGAATATAATAATTACATAATAATGAAATTCCATTCTTGAAGGTAAATATTCTTGAATATAGAATAAAAGATTTATTATTTTCTTTTGAGAAGGGTGTGTTCTTAATGATTGATATACACAGTCATATCATTTTTGATGTGGATGATGGTCCAAAAAGTATAGAAGAGTCGATTAAAATGCTTTACAGTGCAGTGGATGAAGGGATTACTGAAATTGTCTTTACTTCACACGCATTTCATCCTCAATATCATGCTCAAACAGGAATTGTGAAGGAAAGATTCGATGTTCTCAGAGAAGGGATAAAAATACATGATATCCCATTAAATATCCATATTGGTCATGAAGTAAGACTCAATGATCAAATATGTCCGCAGTTAGATAAAGGAAAAGTCTTAACTTTAGCAAATTCTAGGTATTTATTGTTAGAGTTGCCTTCTCAAGGAGTACCTAAGTATACTTTTGAAATCATAAATCAATTAGTGACAAGAGGTATTGTTCCAGTTATTGCCCACCCCGAACGAAATTATGGAATAATGGAAAAACCTGAATTGTTGGAGCGCCTCGTGCTTCATGGTGCGATATCTCAAATAAATGCAGGGAGCATTGTGGGGCATTTTGGGAAACGTATTCAACAAAATGCTTTGAAATTAATCAAGGCAAATATAATACACGCGTATGGGTCTGATGTTCATAATTTGTCGAAACGCCCATTTTTATATGCCAAAGGATTATCTTATTTAGAAAAACACAAGTGTTCTGACTTTGTAGACATATTTTTAGAAAATAACGCAAGAATACTTGCAAATAGTGACGTCATTATACTTGAACCAGAGAAAATTCTAAAAAGAAAATGGTTGGGATTATTTTCTCAATAGAGTAACTGTCTATGTTCATACCATGCTGATCCTTTTAGCGTATTGATATAAACTTTTCTTAAAAGCCATATTAATTGATGATATTCGATTAATGCGGCTTTTTGTTTTAAATAAAAAACATCAATATAAATAGCATTTATAAATTTTTGAACAATTGAATGAATAACTTAAAAGATTCAACACTATACTACAAAGAGAAGAAAATAATAGGTAACTAGAACAGGGGGGAGAGACTTGGAAACAACGATCAAACTAAGTGATTTAATAATAATTTTAAAGAGATTTGCATTTTTAATCATATCAGTAACAATAATTTTTATTGGGATTGCGATAGCTCTGAATAATTTTGTATTAAAACCAGTATATAAAGCGGAAACCCAAATTCTAGTCAATCAAAAATATGAACAAGGGGACCAATATCTATCCTCACAACAGATTGATGCGGATTTACAGTTAATCAATACGTATAATGTCATTATCAAAAGCCCTGTGATTTTAACAAAAGTTATTAATAATCTTCAATTAGAAAGTACCCCTGAAGAGCTGACACAACAGATATCAGTTTCAAGTACTAACAATTCGCAAGTGCTAACGATTCAAGTAGAAGACTCAAGTCCAGCGAAAGCAGTGGAAATTTCAAATGAAGTTGCTCAAGTATTTGAAAGCAATATACCGCAATTAATGAAAGTGGATAATATAAATATATTATCAATTGCTAAACTAGATGAAAATCCAACCCCCATTAAGCCCAATAAAATATTAAATATGGGCATTGCAGCAATTGTCGGATTACTGTTGGGCATAGGGATAGCTATTTTAATTGAAACGTTTGATACAAGAATAAAATCCGAACGAGATATTGAGGAGATGTTAGAACTGCCAGTTATCGGCTCTGTTGGTCCTATTGTTGAAGATAAAAGGATGATTTTCTCAAGAAAAGAGAGAAAAAAGATGCCAACTCAATCTCGTAGAGTAGGGGGAGTCTAATTGTGGTCCTTTTTAAAAAACGAAAAAAAAATAACCTTTTGAAACTAGAGAGAAATCTTATAACGATATCAAATTCTAAATCCATCATTTCAGAACAGTTTCGAACAATCCGCTCAAATATTACATTTTCTGCTCCGAGGGAAGATCTAAAAACATTACTTGTTACTTCATCCCTTTCAAGTGAAGGGAAATCAACGAATGTAGCTAATCTAGGAGTTGTTTTTGCTCAGGAGGGAAAAAAGGTATTACTTGTTGATGCCGATATGCGCAGACCAACACTACATCATACATTTCGATTATCAAATAGAGAGGGTCTATCAAGTATACTGATCAAACATCAGACTATTCAAGAAGCAGTGCAAGAAACTTCAATAGTAGGATTAGATGTGATAACAAGCGGACCTCTACCACCAAATCCATCAGAATTATTGGCATCTCAAACGATGGATACATTTATAAGTATTGTAACTCAGGAATATGACTTGGTTATATTTGACTCACCTCCATTATTACCGGTTACAGATGCACGAATTTTATCCAATAAGTGCAACGCAACATTATTAATAGTTAATAGAAATAAGACCAAAAAAGCGGATATTTTAAAGTCGAGGGCAGCGCTTGAAAATTCTCAAGCGAAAATTTTAGGGATTGTTTTAAATAACAGTGCAATGCCACATAAACATCATTACTATCAATATCATTGAGCTAATTTATAATTGTTTTACTTTTAGAATTCCATTCCTATTTAAGTCTTATTCAACGCAGCAAGAACAATAATTTTTAACGAAAATATAAAAATTTGCGAATTATTTGAATATAAGACGCGTATAAGGCATTATAATAAGTGAAAACGCTCTCAGACAAATTTGGTAGATTGATATATTAAAAGAATTGAGTGGATATTAAGGGAGTGAGTTTTCAATATTGATAAAGGGAGAGATTCTACTATGATTTATGCAAATCCTAATACTGAAGGCGCAATCGTACATTTCAAAGAAAAATACGATAACTTTATCGGTGGCGAATGGGTAGCACCCTTAAAGGGACAATATTTTGAAAATATTTCACCGATTGACGGAAAAGTTTTTACGAAGGCAGCTCGTTCTACTGCTGAAGACATTGAATTGGCACTAGATGCGGCACATGCAGCAAAAGATGCTTGGGGCAAAACTTCTGCAGCAGAACGTGCTCAAATTTTAAACAAAATAGCAGATCGTATTGAAGAAAACCTAGAAATGATAGCTGTAGCCGAATCATGGGATAATGGAAAAGCCGTTCGTGAAACGTTAAATGCCGATATTCCGTTAGCAGTTGATCACTTCCGTTATTTTGCGGGGGCCATTCGCGCTCAAGAAGGACGTACTTCTCAAATAAATGACGATACCGTTGCTTATCATTTTCAAGAGCCTCTTGGTGTTGTTGGACAAATCATCCCTTGGAATTTCCCGATTTTAATGGCAGTTTGGAAGCTTGCTCCTGCATTAGCCGCAGGAAACTGTGTTGTGTTGAAACCAGCTGAGCAAACGCCAGCATCTATTATGGTAGTGATGGAGTTAATCCAAGATTTACTTCCAGCAGGTGTTGTGAATATCGTAAATGGTTTTGGCATCGAAGTAGGAAAACCACTTGCTACAAATCCGCGTATTGCAAAAATTGCATTCACTGGATCAACGGCTGTTGGTCGTCAAATTATGCAATATGCGACTGAAAATATTATTCCTGTTACACTCGAACTTGGTGGTAAATCTCCAAATATATTCTTTGAAGATGTGATGGATCATGATGATGAATTTTTGGATAAAGCAATTGAAGGTTTAGTTATGTTTGCATTAAACTCTGGCGAGGTTTGTACATGTCCATCTCGTGTACTAATCCAAGAATCCATTTATGATAAATTTATTGAACGCGCATTACAACGTGTTGAAGCGATTAAAATTGGTAATCCACTAGACACGGAAGTCATGATGGGTGCTCAAGCCTCTAATGAACAGCAGCAAAAAATTCTTTCTTACCTAAAATTAGGGAAAGAAGAGGGTGCTGAATGTTTGATTGGTGGTGAAGAAAACCATATTGAAGGCCTTGAAGGTGGATATTACATTAAACCTACAGTGTTTAAAGGAAACAACAAAATGCGTATCTTCCAGGAAGAAATCTTTGGCCCAGTTATTGGGGTAACTACTTTTAAAGATTTTGAGGAAGCAATTGAAATAGCAAATGATACTGTATATGGTTTAGGGGCAGGTGTATGGTCTCGTTCAGGCGATATTGCATATCGTGCAGGTCGTGCGATTCAGGCCGGCCGAGTTTGGACAAATACGTATCACCAATATCCAGCAGGTGCTGCATTCGGTGGCTATAAACAATCTGGGATTGGCCGAGAGAATCACGCTATGATGCTTGAACACTATCAACAAACGAAAAATATACTAGTTAGTTATAACCGTAAACCACAAGGCTTCTTCTAAGTCAGGAGGTAAAGAGATGGTAGAACGTGTTGTTGCTACAGAAGATGCACTTACCTTAATTGAACATATGAAGAGCATTTATGGACCTATCATGTTTTATCAATCTGCTGGGTGTTGTGACGGTTCTGCACCTATGTGCTATAGAGAGGGTGACTTTATACTAGGTGCTTCAGATATATACCTTGGCTCCATAGGGAATGTTCCTTTCTATATGCATAGGAGTCAATATGACTATTGGAAACATACGCAACTAATTATAGATGCAGTTGAAGGTAGAGGTGCTACCTTTTCACTGGATAGTATAGAAGAAAAACATTTCATTACGAATTCAAGAGTATTCACAAATGAAGAATATGAAAAGGTAAAAAAACTTTTGTAAACCGGAAATCTCATATTAGAAAGAAGGGCTATCTCGTAAGTGTTCTACTTATGGGACAGGCCCTTTTTTAATGAACAATATTTTACTTAATGTTCATGCCCTTTTACAAAAGTTTAAATGATAAAATCTTCCGATAAAATTGAATTTGCTATACGACATTAAGCAAATAAAGGTGATAGTATGGAGAGAAGAGGGTATAACATAAATGGAGGTGTTTTGTGTTGAAAGAAACAAAACTATGGATTAATGGACAATGGGTAGATACAAAAGAAAGTTATGAGCTAACATCACCTTATGATGGGAAAGTGATTGCAAAAGTAGCAAAAGCGACTCCACAAGATGTAGCATATGCGATTGAAAGTGCACAAGAAGCATTTAAAAAATTTAAATCATCAACTGCTTATGAAAGAGCTGAGATTTTATACCGTGTTGTAAATATAATGAGAGGACGTCGACAAGAATTTGCTGAAATTTTGGCACTAGAAGCAGGTAAACCGTTATCTGCAGGGTTAACTGAAATTGATCGCACTATTGCAACTTATCAATTTGCTGCAGAAGCAGCGAAACAAGTAAGTGGTGAAACGATACCAATGGATGCAGCGCCTGGCGTATCTGATCGGATTGGTTGGACAAGACGTGTTCCTTTAGGCGTGGTATCAGCGATTACGCCCTTTAATTTTCCTTTTAATTTAGTAGCACATAAATTAGGACCAGCTTTTGCAGTAGGAAATGCAGTTGTGTTAAAACCAGCTACGCAAACACCACTAAGTAGTATTGTGATGGCTGAAATTTTTAAAGAGGCAGGATTACCAGATGGTATGCTTCAAATTGTGACAGGTAGCGGAAGCGAATTAAGCGATATTTTAGTTACACATCCACTTGTTAAAAAAGTAACGTTTACAGGTAGTGGCACTGTTGGACTGAAGATAAAAGAAAAAGTGGGGTTACGGAAAGTAACACTTGAACTTGGTTCTAATGCAGGATTGATCATTGAACCGAGTGCACCAATAGAAAAAATTGTTGATCGATGTGTAGGAGGTGCATTTGGATTTGCAGGACAAGTATGTATTTCATTGCAACGGATTTTTGTCCACCAATCAATTTATGAACAATTCACAAAAGCATTTGTGGAGACAACTGAAAAATTAGTTGTTGGTGATCCGATGGATGAAAATACAGATGTAAGTGCAATGATAAACCCGAAAGAAGTTACTAGAATTACTGAATGGATTGAAGAGGCAAAAGCGCAGGGAGCTACTGTTGCAACAGGTGGTACTTTTACAGAACGTACTTTGACACCAACCGTCATGACGAATGTCAAACCAGATATGAAAATAGTATGTCAAGAAACATTTGCACCTATTGTGTCGATTGTTCCATATGAAACATTCGACAAAGCTATCGATTTATTGAACAAATCCGACTTAGGTTTAAATGCTGGTATTTTTACAAATAATTTAGAAGATGCAATGAGAGCAGCAGATGAACTAGAAGCGGGAGCTGTTATTATTAATGATGTTCCAACATTCCGTATCGATAATATGCCATATGGTGGTATTAAAAAAAGCGGTTATGGACGTGAAGGAATTAAATTCGCAGTTCAAGAAATGACAGAAATGAAGTTTATAACAATTAAAACTAAACTGTAATATTTATGTCTTTAGGAATTATATAACAACATAATATATATAAACTAATGCTTTATTGTTGCATAGATACAGATTTAAATATAGCATAGATACAGATACATTTTAAAGGGGTGTTGTTTATGCTTAAACCTATTCCAATGAGTCAATCTAGAACTATTCAAACAAGATTAGTATTGCCACCAGATACAAATCATATGGATACTATTTTCGGTGGAAAAGTTTTGGCGTATATTGACGAAATTGCTGCCATAACATCTATGAAACATGCTAAAATGCAAACTGTTACAGCATCGTTTGATTCGGTTGATTTTATCTCTCCTGTTCATTCAGGTGAGGTGTTAGAATTGGAAGCTATCGTAAGTTCTACTGGTCGAACTTCAATGGAGCTGTATATTATTGTGCAATCACGAGATATTCATACAGGCGAAAAGCGACTAACAACTGAATCATTTGTAACTATGGTTGCAGTAGATAAGGATGGTAAACCACAAGAAGTTGCTCCTGTATATCCTGAAACAGAAGCAGAAAAGAGATTATTCGAAACAGGTCCCCAACGTCGTGAACATCGTAAAGAAAAGCGTAGTATGCCGCATGAATTCTTTACCATGTAAATGATAAAAGAAAATGAAAAACGTCAACTCGATATACGGGGTTGACGTTTTTTTAGATTTAAGTAATTCCTGTTAGTTGTCTTATAGATAATTTCTATTAATCTAGACTGTTTGCGATATTCGTTAATTGATCGGCAGATGTTGAGACTTGCATAGCACCTTCGCTTAAATCACGTAACAGTTGTGAAATTGTTGTGATGTCTTCAATTGTGTCTTCATTAATTGTTTTAATCCCAGCTACTGCCTCAGCAATTTTAAGAAATGATTTTTCTAATTCACTTTGCATACTAACACCATTTGTTATTTGTGTATCAACACCTTTTACGGAACTCGACATATTTTCAATATTATTTTCTGTCTCTTCAATAAGGTGTGATACATTTTGAACTGCATTTTTTGTTTCTTCGGCAAGTTTGCGGACCTCTTCTGCTACGACTGCAAAACCTTTACCATGCTCACCTGCACGGGCTGCCTCTATAGAAGCATTTAATGCTAATAAATTAGTTTGATCCGCAATATCTGTAACAAGGTGTACGATTTCATTTATCTTATGAGATGATACACGTAATTGGCTCATTGTATCATCAAGTGTGGATACGCTTTTTGACATTTGATTCATAAGTTTCGTTTGTTCTTCTAGAAGTTGTTTGCCACTCTCAGATTTTTCTTGAGTAGAAGTAACAAATTCAAGTCCTTGTTGAGTAGATTGCGTTATATCATTCGCTTGGCTTGCCAATGATTGAATGGAAGCTGTTGTTTCTTCACTAATTGCACTTAATTCTTGTGAAGTGCTTTGAACTGAAAGAATAATATTATGCTTAAATTCATTTGCTTGGATACGTTCATCTTCTTGTTTTAGTTCATAAGCTTCTATGACAATTTGTTGTTCTAAATTTATGATTTTAGAAAAAGCATTAATAGCTAGTGCTGTATCATAATTTGATAGCTCTAGTCGTTGTATAAATGCTGAAAAAGTTGTCGTTAAGGATTGGAAAGAATTAATATACCATTTAGATTTTAGACCGATATGAACATGTACATGAGCGATTTTAATCCTTTGTTGAATATACTCATCATCAATATGACAGTTGAAAATTTCTGTAATATGACGTGTAAGTGTTACTTTTAAACGATCAATAGCGGAATATTTATTGATAATATTGCTTAAATCCGATGATTGACTAATAGAATTATAAAAATTGTCAACCATTTCGACGATTAATTCCTGTGAAAGTGGTTGTAGTTGTTTAATAATTGCTAAGTCCTCTACTGTTAGTTGCAATAATTTAGCTTGTTTTTGTATTTCTGGATGTTTTGATAGATCTAATGTGACTTGTCCAATGTATTGATTAATATTGAAATAGTTATTGCTCTTGTTTATATTACGTTTACTAGACCAAAGTGCCACCATAATGTCTCCATTTCATTAGTTATATAATTAATATTGACTATACCGATTTATCTATCATTTTATCATTTTTTTCAATATTTTACGCGTGGAATTATTACAATGTAATTAAATGTATAAGATATAGAGTATTCTTAAACAAAAAAACAAGTTTTATATCAAGGTAGAAAATAGATTGTCACAGGTTTTAAGTTACGTATAGATGTTAGCATGCTACAATAAAGAAAATGTTTTAGAGAAAAGGATGTACGATAGAATGGATAAACAAAGAGGTATGAAATACGCATTACCATTAGCTGCTGTAGTTGCTGTATCTTCTATGATGTTACTGAATTCTAATTACACTTCAGTCCCAACTACTAATCGTATTTTAATTGCAGCTGGAGCAACTTTAGTAACTTACATTTTGTCATTTATTTTATTCGGTATAAAAGATAAATAGTTTAAAATTTATCAGTCGCTAATTTTTGAAATAGAATCTTCTTTAAAAAGTAAAAATGCCTCCGTTCATAAAAATGAAAGAGGCATTTTTTATGGTTTAAATAAGTCAAACCATCCTTTATATTTGAACCAAGCTATCATTGAAATAGCAATGCCTAACATCGCTAATAAAATAATGAAGTATCCATAATGCCATTCAAGTTCTGGCATATGCTTAAAGTTCATACCATAAACCCCAGCTATAAAGGTTAATGGGATAAAGATAGATGAAATAATTGTTAAAATCATCATAATACCATTCATACGAGTAGCGTTTACTGACATATGGCTATCTCTCATATCAGCTGTTAGTTCACGATTCGACTCAACCATTTCAGTTAGTTTGAGTAAATGGTCATGAATATCTCCAAAATAGACCCTTTCTTGATCGCCCAAATTAAATCGGTAAGAATTTAATATACGATACAGTAAATCGCGCATTGGTAAAATCGTTCTTCTTATATGAAGTAAATCGCTTCGTAAGTCGAATACATTACCCATGGATTTTGTGCTATTTTGATAATTCAAATGATCTTCAATTTCATTTAAATGGTCTTCGATGTTATATACCATAGGAAAATAACTGTCTACAATTTTATCTATTGCTTGGTACATAACAAAAATAGACCCCCGTTCCCAAGTCTGTGGACGATTTGCTAATCGATTCCTTACAACGTCAAATTCCGGTACAGAGGATTTATGATAAGTTACCACAAAATTAGGGGAAACGAACAGGTTTACTTCTTCAGCTTCAAATGTTTCTTCGTTAATCTTATGGACAACTAGAAAATGATAATCATCGTAATAATCTATTTTTGGGCGTTGTAGACGCATTAAACAATCTTCAATTGCTAAAGGATGAAAGTGGAAAAAGGTATCTAATAATGCATCTTCTTTGGCATCAGGTTTCACAAAATCTACCCAATACCAATCGAATTGACCTTGTTTAATTTCTTCTAATGGGAAATTCACTTTTAGTTGTTGATCATTAGTCACTCCAAGTGTTCGAATCATTGTTACGCCTCATTTCAACCATTGTTATACTTATCCTCTCACAAAAATGCTAATGTTTCCATAAATTGAATAGAAAAAGGGCTTGTCTGAAAAGCTCTTTTGAGACAAGCCTCTTGTAATGAGAATGGTGGAATCTTAATTCGACAACCATAGCTAGCAAAATTTTATAGTAGAAAGGAATAGCCTAGTAAGTTTTCTCGTTATAAATGATCCCTACTAAAGATTTCAATAGCCGGGTTTATTAGTTGAAAGTTTCTCTAGTATATTAGAATCCCGAAAATCGGGGTGAATTGAAATTTCGTGGGATAATTTATGATGCATTGTTTCGGTACATGTCGCTGATTGCTCGCTGCAATTGTGCATTAATGAACTTTTTAGTAAGTAGTAGGGCATACCGATAAAAATGAGTAAGCTGAGTAGAATTGTCCCTATAAGTAAAAGTGCTTTTTTCATAGGAAACAACCTCCTTACTTTGTTATATAAAAAAAGACGAAACAATAATTGAAATGTTCCAGTTTAGTAGAAAGGGGTTATGTAAAGTTTTATAAAAAGTGAAACTTATTTATCGTATTGAACGTAAAATAGCTATAACATAAATGTTTTTAGTACATTGAAAGTGAGTGATTAGTTTGGAGGAAAAGGGAATAAAAGTGATCTTGCATGCAAGTGCATTTTTTGCTCCATGTTTAGTGCCAATACTCTTCTTCCTTTTTATTAAAGATGAAGAAGTAAAAAAATTATCCATTCAAGCGTTGTTATTCCAATTTGTAATGTGGTTATTAGTTGGTGTTGGGACCTTCTTATCCATCACCATAATTTTAGCTATAATTGGTATTCCGATGATTATTGTCTTCGGTCTTATGGGTATTATTGTTCCGATCATTGGGATTGTTAAAGCGTTGCAAGATGAAGCGTGGGATTATCCTATAGTGGGTAAGTGGATTTAATCAGTTAATTGTTGAGCATACTGCATATAGCGGTATGCTTTTTATGTATATTAGAAAAACGAAAACCATAAAAAGTAATGCAGAATATTTGCGACATTTTTTATAGCCTTATATAATATAGTCAAAGATAGTCAAAGTCAGTGATGCGAGTGAGGTGGAAGCTAAATGCGAAATATCTCTGACATTATTGAAGGGTATTTGAAGGAAGTTATTGAATTAGGTGGTAAAGGGCATATTGAGATAAAAAGAAGTGAGATTGCCGATAAATTTCAATGTGTACCGTCACAAATAAATTATGTCATTAATACAAGATTTACTGCTGAACGTGGTTATATAGTAGAAAGTAAACGTGGTGGAGGCGGCTATATTCGAATTTTACGTGTAAAGGCTAACTCTGAGGCAGAACTGATCGATGAAATTTTACAACAAGTCGGTGATTCAATATCCCAGTCGTCGACTCAAGATTTTATTTTCCGTTTGATTGACGAAGATGTGATTACCCGTAGAGAAGCCAAAATGATGATTGCAGCACTTGATCGTTCAGTACTATGTATTAACTTGCCGGTAAGGGATGAATTACGTGCACGAATATTGCACGCTATGTTATTAACGTTAAAGTATGACAAGCAAACGTAAAGAGGTGCAAGGTATGATTTGTGAAAATTGTAAACAGCGACCGGCTACTATCACAGTTACACAAATGAAAAATGGTAAAAAATTGACTAGGCATTATTGCGATGTGTGTAATAAGCAGTTGGATCATTTTCACTTGAACCTCGATTCAGATGAAGACCCAAATGCAGTGCAAAAATTATTTTCAAGTTGGTTTGGGACACCAAGCTGGTCGGTTCAGGCAGTTCCAATTAGTAATACTCAGACAAAAGTTCAAAACGATAGTTGTCCACAATGTGGCATGACTTATAGAAAGTTCTTAGAAGAGGGGAAATTTAATTGCCCAACTTGTTATGAAACTTTTAAAGAGCAATTACCTCAAGTACTTAAAAGACTTCATAATGGTGCAATTGAGCATATTGGAAAAGTACCAGGTTCTATTAACGAGAGTTATCAGATGAAAAGGCAAATTGAGGCATTACGGCAAGATATGAAATCGGCTGTTGAGGAAGAACGTTTTGAAGATGCAGCTAGTATTCGAGACCAAGTTCGAGAAATAGAGAAGAAGTTACAATCAGGGGGTGAAGAAAGTGACGAGCATTGATCATTTTCTAAAAAGTAAGCCACCTCTTTGGATGCGTGGGGATATTAATTATGGGGATATCATTATGAGTACACGCATTCGATTGGCTAGGAATTTAACGGGTTTTCGTTTTCCAAGAGCTTTTTCAGATGAGGAAGCACTACAAATTGATAAACTTGTGTCTAGTGCAATTATTGATGAAGAAAATAATCTAGATGTTCCGTTTTCCTATTTTTCACTTCATGATATGCCAGCATTACAACGACAAGTATTAGTGGAAAAGCATTTAATAAGCCCACAATTGGCAAATAAAACAAAAATGGGTTCAATCTTAGTATCAGAAGATGAAACGATTAGTATTATGATAAATGAAGAGGATCATATCCGAATTCAATGCTTACAACCAGGATTACAACTAGACAAAGCATATCATTTAGCTGATGAGATGGATCGCCTGTTAGAAGAAAAATTACCATATGCTTTCGATGATTCATTTGGGTATTTAACGAGTTGCCCAACTAATACAGGAACTGGTCTTAGAGCTTCAGTAATGATGCATTTACCTGCTCTAACAGTGACGAACCAAATGGGACCACTTATTAATACGATGGCGCGATTAGGGATGGTTGTGCGAGGAATTTATGGTGAGGGTACAGAGGCTACCGGTAATTATTATCAAATTTCAAATCAAATTACGCTTGGTAAGCCCGAAGAAGATATAATTTTAGATTTACAAAGCGTTGCAGAACAGATTGTTCAAAAGGAAATTGGTGCAAGGCGAGCGTTATTAGAACATGCATCTATTGCTGTGTCTGACAGATTAAATCGCTCGCTAGGAGTTTTACAATATGCAAGAATCCTTTCGAGTGAAGAAGCAGCAAATTGTCTATCAAATGTACGATTAGGTATAGATTTAGGATTGATACCACCTATTCCAGATCGTGTGTTAAATGAGTGCATGTTAATCATGCAACCGGGATTTTTACAGCAACATGCAGGTACAACACTTCAAGCAAACGAAAGAGATGTTTATCGTGCATCTATTATTAGAGAACAATTGCAAATGAATAATACAGACTCTAAACAGTAGAAACGGTGAAGAAGGGGAGGATTTTTATGATGTATAATCGTTTTACACAGCGTGCTCAAAAGGTTTTGCAACTTGCTCAAGAAGAAGCAATTCGTATGAAACACGAGGCAATTGGTACTGAACATATATTATTAGGGTTAATCCGCGAGGGTGGCGGAATTGCCGCGAAAGCACTTGAAGCAATCGATGTAAGTACCGAAATGATTGAAGAAGGTATTGAGGAATTAGTCGGAATGGGTACAAAAAATGTTGGCCCGATTGTCCATTATACGCCTAGAGCTAAAAAGGTAATTGAGTTATCAGTTGATGAATCACGTAAATTAGGCCATTCCTATATTGGCACAGAACATTTACTTTTAGCATTAATTCGTGAAGGCGAAGGTGTAGCAGCACGAGTATTAAATAATGCAGGGGTAAGCTTAAACAAAGCTCGCCAACAAGTATTACAACTATTAGGTAGTAGTGATCATCCACAAGCAAATACGAATGCAGCTCCAGCAGCGAATACACCGACTTTGGATGGCTTAGCACGCGACCTTACGCAAATTGCTAGAGAAGGCAGCTTGGACCCTGTAATTGGCCGTAGCAAAGAAATTACGCGTGTTATTGAAGTATTATCTCGTCGAACAAAAAACAACCCTGTATTAATCGGGGAACCCGGTGTAGGTAAAACAGCAATTGCTGAAGGTCTTGCTCAACAAATTGTGAACAATGAGGTTCCAGAAACACTACGTGATAAACGTGTGATGACTTTAGATATGGGAACTGTAGTGGCGGGTACCAAATACCGTGGTGAATTCGAAGATCGCTTGAAAAAAGTTATGGATGAAATACGTCAAGCTGGTAATGTCATCTTATTTATCGACGAATTGCATACATTGATTGGTGCGGGTGGTGCAGAAGGTGCAATTGATGCATCCAATATTTTAAAACCATCACTAGCACGTGGTGAATTACAATGTATCGGTGCCACAACGTTAGATGAATATCGTAAATATATTGAAAAAGATGCTGCACTGGAACGTCGTTTCCAACCAATTCAAGTAGATGAACCAACTGTAGATGAAGCTATTCAAATTATTAAAGGATTGCGTGATCGTTATGAAGCACATCATCGTGTGAAAATTACAGATGCAGCAATTGAAGCAGCTGCTAAAATGTCAGATCGCTATATTTCTGACCGTTTCTTACCAGATAAAGCAATCGACTTAATCGATGAAGCAGGTTCAAAAGTACGCTTACGTTCATTTACAACGCCGCCTGACTTAAAAGAATTAGAACAACAGCTAGATTCGATTCATTCAGAGAAAATGGCTGCAGTTCAATCACAAGAGTTTGAGAAAGCTGCATCATTACGTGACACTGAACAAAAGCTAAAAGACAAACTAAATACAACCAAAAAAGAATGGAAAGAAGCTCAAGGAAAGGCAGAGTCAAAAGTAACGGTAAATGATATTGCGGAAGTCGTATCGATGTGGACAGGAGTGCCTGTCTCTAAATTAGCTCAAGAAGAATCTGAGAAGTTATTACATCTTGAAGAAGAATTGCACAAACGTGTCATAGGTCAAGGTGAAGCAGTTGAAGCTATTTCAAGAGCTATTCGTAGAGCACGTGCTGGATTAAAAGATCCGAAACGTCCAATTGGATCATTTATCTTCTTAGGCCCAACAGGTGTAGGTAAAACAGAACTTGCTCGAGCTTTGGCAGAAGTTATGTTTGGTGATGAAGATGCAATGATTCGAGTTGATATGTCTGAATACATGGAAAAACATTCGACTTCACGCCTTGTAGGTTCACCACCAGGATATGTAGGTTTTGATGAAGGTGGTCAACTAACAGAAAAGGTTCGTCGTAAACCATATTCTGTTGTCTTACTTGATGAAATTGAAAAAGCACATCCAGATGTTTTCAATATTCTTTTGCAAGTCCTTGATGATGGTCGATTGACAGATTCTAAAGGACGCGTCGTTGACTTCCGTAATACTGTAGTTATTATGACTTCTAATATTGGTGCAGAAGCATTGAAATATCGTAAATCTCTTGGATTTGGTGCTCAAAGTGCAAAACAAAGTCAAGAAAATGCAAAAAATGTAATGATGGAAGAATTGAAAAAAGCATTCCGTCCTGAATTTTTAAACCGTATTGATGAAATGATTGTCTTCCATTCACTAGAAAAAGAAGAATTGAATAAAATTGTTGTTCTTATGGCAAAAACATTAACAAAACGACTAGAAGAACAAAATATTACACTTGAGTTAACACCAAATGCTATTGAAAAAATAGCGAAGGAAGGATATGATCCGCAATACGGAGCACGTCCATTACGTCGAGCAATCCAAAAACATGTAGAAGATCGACTTTCTGAAGAAATTTTAAAAGGTACCGTGTTAAATGGTCAACGAGTTGTATTTGATGTAGAAGACGATCAATTTGTTGTAAATGTAAAAGGACTCGTTACAAAATAATGAATGACTTATAGCGAAAAGTGAATATATGTCTTAAAAGGGCATTCCAAATGAGAAATTTGGAATGCCTTGTTTTATAATATGAAGTAAAGAAATGACACTATAAGGAGAAAAAAATGGTCAAAAAAAAGACAAAATTCTTTTGTAACTCATGCGGATATGAATCGCCAAAATGGCTAGGTAGATGCCCGGGTTGCGGTGAATGGAATACGATGGTAGAAGAAGTAGAGATTGTTTCAAAAGGTCCAAGAGGTGCGTTTCAACACTCTGATAAAGTTTCGCAAAAAGCGGTACCAATCATTTCTGTAGAATCAGAAGAAGCACCAAGAGTAGAAACGGAACTTAAAGAATTGAACCGCGTCCTAGGAGGTGGAGTGGTACCAGGATCACTTGTATTAGTTGGTGGGGATCCAGGTATCGGAAAATCCACATTATTACTGCAATTATCAGCACTTTTGTCAAATAAGGGACATCGTGTTCTCTATATTTCTGGAGAAGAATCTATTCGTCAAACAAAACTACGAGCAGAACGTCTTGGCGTAAAGTCATCAGAACTATATATATATTCAGAGACCAATTTAGAATTTTTAAATCAGACGATTGAAGATGTAAAACCAAAGTTTGTCATTGTAGATTCTATTCAAACGGTTTATCATCCAAATGTAACGAGTGCACCCGGTAGTGTATCCCAAGTCCGAGAATGTACTGCTGAATTCATGAGGATTGCTAAAACAAAGAATATTGCCATTTTCTTAGTTGGACATGTAACAAAAGAAGGTCAAATAGCTGGTCCACGTATTTTGGAACATATGGTGGATACTGTTTTATATTTTGAAGGCGAGCGTCACCATACGTATCGAATACTTCGTAGCCAAAAAAACCGTTTTGGTTCAACAAATGAAATCGCCATCTTTGAGATGCTTCAGAATGGGTTGAAAGAAGTATTAAATCCTTCAGAATTGTTTTTACAAGAACGTTCGCAAGGAGCACCTGGTTCAACTGTTGTAGCTTCGATGGAAGGAACTAGACCTATTTTGGTGGAAATTCAAGCGCTTGTAACACCATCAAGTTTTAATTATCCTAAGCGAATGGCCTCAGGTGTTGATCAAAATCGTATTTCGCTTTTAATGGCAGTGTTAGAAAAAAGAATGGGGATGCTACTACAAGCTCAGGATGCCTATATTAAAGTAGCTGGTGGTGTTAAATTAGATGAACCCGCCATTGACTTAGCGGTCTTAGTTAGTATTGTCTCTAGTTTTAGGGATGTTGCAGCGAAACCAATGGATTGCTATATAGGGGAAGTCGGCTTGACTGGTGAAGTACGTCGTGTTTCTCGCATTGAACAAAGAGTGCAAGAGGCAGCTAAATTAGGTTTTAAACGTGTTATAATTCCGTCATCAAACATAGGTGGATGGGATTATCCAAATGATATTGAAGTACTTGGAGTAGATACAGTGAACCAAGCGTTACAACTTAGCTTTAAAGGCGTGTGATTTTCTAATAATTTAATGTCTATATTTAAGTTTATATGTCATAAATTGTTTATATGGGTATATCAAGCGTTGATATGTAATAATAATTGTTATCCTAGGAGGTGTATCATATGCTTAAGAAAATTATCCAAATTGCGTTTCTTTTTATCGGAGGAACAATGGGTTTATTTATATTACCGCCATTATACGAATTGATTCATTTATCTTCAAACCCATGGCTAAATAATCCGTATACTTCAGTTGCTATTGGTGCGTTAATATTATTTGGGTTTTCATTTTTACTTTCAGACTATTTCGTGAAGTTTATCAAGTGGATGGAAGAAAAATTATTGAAAGCGCCTGTTGGAGATTTATTGTTCGGTACACTTGGTTTAATCATTGGATTAATTGTTGCTTATTTAATAGGTTTTGCAATTGATAGCGTGAACATTCCTATTGTTACGACAGTTTTACCAATTTTATTATCGATTGTACTAGGGTACTTAGGATTCCAAGTAGGCTTTAAAAAGCGAGATGAGTTAATCAATGTGTTTACCACAGGTAAATCGCATAATAGCTCAAAGAAAAGAGCCACAGATGAAACGGAAATTTCAGGGACTATCTATAAGTTATTAGATACAAGTGTCATTATCGATGGTAGAATTGCAGATATTTCCGAAACAGGTTTTGTAGAGGGGATTCTAGTCGTCCCTCAATTCGTTTTAACTGAGTTGCAACATATAGCAGACTCTTCGGATACATTAAAACGTACAAGGGGTCGTAGAGGATTAGATATTTTAAGAAAGCTTCAAGACGAACGGGCTTCACAAGTTCTAATAACAGAAGTTGATTTTGAAGATGTTCAAGAAGTGGATTTAAAATTAGTCCGTCTTGCCAAAAAAATGGGTGGCAAAATTTTAACAAATGATTTTAATCTAAATAAAGTTTGTGATTTGCATAATGTAGAAGTTCTTAATATAAATGATTTAGCAAATGCAGTGAAACCGGTTGTAATTCCTGGCGAAGAGATGAATGTAGTAGTAATCAAAGATGGTAAGGAGCATAACCAAGGTGTTGCATATTTAGATGATGGTACAATGATTGTTGTTGAAGAAGGTAAATCATTTATTGGGCAAGCTATCGTTGTAACTGTCACAAGTGTATTACAAACATCCGCAGGTCGAATGATATTTGCAAAACCTAAGCAAAATGGAAGAATGGCATAATTCAAAAGAAAGAAAAGACAGGGCAGATTTGCCTTGTCTTTTCATTGATGAGGAAGTGAGAAAAGGACATGCAATACGATGTTATATTACCAGCAGCAGGTAGTGGCAAAAGAATGGCTGCAGGTCGAAATAAATTGTTTTTGGAATTGCGACAAAAGCCTATTTTGATACATACATTAGAAGTATTTCAACAAGATGGTGAATGTAAAGGAATATGGTTAGCAGTAAAACCAGAGGAACGTTCATATATTGAAATGCTTTTAGCCAAATATCAAATTACAAAAGTAAGAGCACTTCTTGATGGAGGTTCAGAAAGACAATATAGTGTGAATAATTGTGTGAAAAAGGTGGAAGACGGGAAAATCGTATTGGTTCATGATGCAGCAAGACCTTTTATCACAATACCTACTATCCATAAGTTAGTTGAGGCAGCACATGCCAAGGGAGCAGCAATAGCTGGAGTTCGTGCAAAGGATACAATGAAACGTGTAAAGGATGGTGTCATTGAAGAGACAGTAGACCGTTCGAGCCTATGGATGATTCAAACACCACAAGCATTTAACTTCGAGATACTAAAACGTGCAGAACAACAAGCAGAAGAAGATCATTTCTTGGGAACTGATGAAGCAATGCTTGTAGAACGTTTGGGACAATCTGTATATATTGTTGAAAGTAGCTATGAAAACGTTAAAATAACTACTAAAGAGGACTTAGTGTTTGGTGAAGCAATTCTGAGCCAACGTATAGGAGGATAATTATGTTTCGAATAGGACAAGGTTTTGATGTACATGCTTTTGCGGAAGGACGTCCGCTAATTATTGGAGGGATTACGATTCCTCATGATAAAGGATTATTAGGCCATTCAGATGCAGATGTATTGTTGCATGCTGTGACAGATGCGGCGCTTGGGGCAATTGGTGAAGGTGATATAGGACGTCATTTTCCAGATACAGACCCTGAATTCAAGAATGCAGATTCTGCAAAGTTATTAGCATTTATTTGGAAAATGGTCGAAGATAAAGGCTATTCTTTAGGAAATGTAGATTGTACAATAATGGCACAACGCCCAAAATTGGCACCATACATTGAACAAATGCGTAATTGTATTGCAGAAATTTTACACGCAGAACCTTCTCAAGTTAATGTTAAAGCAACGACTACGGAAAAACTAGGTTTTACTGGTCGTGAAGAGGGAATTGCTTCAATGGCAACAATTTTACTTATAAAAAATTGACTTTCTTTAATTTTTATAGTTGCAGTGGTAAAATGGACAAAGTTGAATTTTTTTGAACGATAAATAGGAGGATTCTAATCATGACTAACAAAGTTCGTGTTCGTTATGCACCAAGTCCAACAGGACATTTACACATCGGTGGCGCACGTACAGCACTATTCAATTATTTATATGCAAAACACTATAACGGAGATTTCATCTTCCGTATTGAAGATACAGATGTAGCTCGTAACATTGAAGGCGGCGAAGAATCTCAACTTCATAACCTAGCTTGGTTAGGTATTGAACCTGTAGAATCACCAGTAATCGGTGGTCCATTCGCTCCTTATCGTCAAATGGAACGTTTAGACACTTATAAAGAAGCTGCACAAAAATTAATCGATATGGGTATGGCTTACAAATGTTTCTGTACACCAGAAGAATTAGAAGCTGAACGTGAAACACAACGTGCAAACGGTGTGGCTGCACCAATGTATAATGGAACTTGCCGTCACTTATCTGCTGAAGAAGTAGCTGAAAAAGAGGCAGCAGGTATGCCTTACACAATTCGCTTCAAAGTCCCAGAAAATGAAACATATACATTTACAGATATTATTCGTGGAGAAGTAACATTTGAATCGAAAGATATTGGTGACTGGGTAATCGTAAAAGCAAACGGTATTCCAACATATAACTTTGCAGTTGTTCTGGATGATCACTTGATGGAAATGACACATGTATTCCGTGGTGAAGAACATTTATCAAATACACCAAAACAATTGATGATTTATCGTGCATTTGGCTGGGAACCACCTAAATTTGGCCACATGACATTAATCGTTAACGAAAACCATAAAAAACTTTCAAAACGTGATGAATCTATTATCCAATTCATCTCTCAATACAAAGAACTTGGGTATTTACCAGAAGCTATGCTAAACTTCTTAGCATTACTCGGCTGGTCTCCAGAAGGTGAAGAAGAAATATTCTCAATGGATGAGTTAATCACTCAATTTGACGAATCACGTCTTTCTAAATCACCATCTATGTACGATACACATAAATTAAAATGGATGAACAACCAATACATGAAAAAATTATCTCATGAGCAAGTGGTTGAATTATGTTTACCATTCCTACAAAAAGAAGGTTTGGTTGCAAAAAATCCAACAGCTGAAGAAGCTGAATGGGCTAGTCAATTAATCGGTCTTTATCATGAACAAATGAGCTACGGCGCTGAAATCGTAGAATTATCTCAAATGTTCTTTACAGAAGAACTTGAATTTAATGATGAAGAAAAAGAAGTATTAGCTGGTGAACAAGTACCAGAAGTTATGGCTGCATTTAAAGAAAAACTTGAAACTTTAGAAGAATTTGAACCAGCAGAAATCAAAAAAGCAATCAAAGCTGTACAAAAAGAAACAGGCCATAAAGGGAAAAATCTTTATATGCCTATTCGTGTTGCTACAACAGGTGAAATGCATGGTCCAGAACTAAATGATGCACTTGTTTTACTTGGCAAAGAAACAGTTCTTAAACGTATTGGAAAATATGTAAAATAATTTTTGTTGATTTTTTTCTGCTTCATTGTACAATTAAGCTAATAAATGTAAAACGTTGAAGAGGAGAAGTATGTGGCGTATGCTCCAAAGAGAGGATCATCACCGGCTGAAAGTGATCTGAGCCAATGCAAAACAGAAATGCACCTCCGAGTACTAAGCTGAACATTTGGCGTATGCAAATTAGTAAGCTTAGTCGGTTTGTCGCCGTTAAAGACGTTTGAGTGGGAAATATTTTAAAAATATTTTCAACCAGAGTGGAACCGCGCATTCAAGGCGCCTCTGTCTATTACGGCAGAGGCGTTTTTATTTTTTATTTAAAAGGAGGCTTATATATGTTTAAAAGAATGAGAGAAGATATTGCAACAATTTTTGAAAATGATCCAGCGGCTCGTAGTACACTAGAAGTAGTTTTAACTTATTCTGGTTTACATGCGATATGGTCCCATAGAATTGCACATGCTTTTTATAAACGTAAATTTTACTTTATAGCAAGGTCTATTTCACAAATTAGCCGCTTCTTTACGGGTATTGAAATTCACCCAGGTGCAAAAATTGGCCGTCGTTTCTTTATTGATCATGGAATGGGTGTTGTTATTGGTGAAACATGTGAAATTGGCAATGATTGTACTTTATATCAAGGTGTAACATTAGGAGGGACCGGAAAAGAAAAAGGTAAAAGACATCCTACACTACAAGATAATGTACTGGTTGCAACTGGTGCAAAAGTACTTGGTTCTATTACAATTGGAGAGAACAGTAAAATTGGTGCAGGTTCAGTTGTCTTGAAACCGGTACCCCCAAATGCTACAGTTGTTGGTATTCCAGGTAAAGTTGTGATACAAGATGGTGTTCGTGTAAACCGTGAGCAAAAACTAGATCATCAAAATATACCGGATCCAATGGAAGATCGTTGCCAGCAAATGGAACAAAAGATCAATGAATTGTATAGAGAATTAGAGCAGAGTAAAAAGGAGAGATAATTTCTCATGGGTATTCAAATTTTTAACTCATTAACACGTGAAAAGGAGCCTTTTGTACCTCTTGAAGAAGGCAAAGTTAAAATGTATGTGTGTGGTCCAACTGTATATAACTACATTCATATTGGGAATTCACGTCCTGTTATCGTCTATGATACAGTGCGTCGCTATTTAACATACCGCGGCTATGAAGTTACGTATGTTTCAAACTTTACAGACGTGGATGATAAGATTATTAAAGCGGCAAATGAGTTAGGAGAAGAAGTTTCCGAACTAACAGAACGTTTTATAAATGCTTATTTTGAAGATATTACAGCTCTTGGATGCCAAAAGGCAGATTCACATCCACGTGTAACGCAACATATGGATGAAATTATTAATTTCATCGCTGTATTGATTGAAAAAGGTTACGCTTATGAATCTCAAGGAGATGTGTATTATCGTACACGTAAGTTTAAGGATTACGGAAAATTATCACATCAATCTGTGGATGATTTGAAAATTGGTGCACGAATTGAAGCAGGAGAAAAGAAAGATGATGCACTCGATTTTGCGCTTTGGAAAGCAGCAAAACCAGGTGAAATTTTCTGGCAAAGTCCTTGGGGAAATGGTAGACCTGGCTGGCATATAGAGTGTTCGGTGATGGTCCATAACCATTTTGGTGATACAATTGATATTCATGCAGGAGGTCAAGATTTGACGTTCCCTCATCATGAAAATGAAATTGCTCAATCAGAAGCCTATACAGGCAAAACATTTGCTCGATATTGGATGCATAATGGTTATATTAATATTAATAATGAAAAAATGTCCAAATCACTTGGCAACTTCATCTTGGTACATGATATTATCCAACAGATAGATCCACAAGTATTGCGTTTCTTTATGCTTTCTGTTCATTATCGTCACCCAATCAACTTTTCACAAGACTTAGTCGAAGCAGCAGCTAATGGTTTAGAACGCATCCGTACTTCTTATAACAACTTAACACATCGCCTAAAAAATACGGCCAACATAGGCGACAAAGAGCAGTCTTGGTTAGATGTCATCCAACAAGAACGCCAAAACTTTGAAGTGGCAATGGATGATGACTTTAACACAGCAAATGCAATTGCAACCTTATTTAACATATCTACAGAGGCCAATAAAT
Organism: uncultured Rummeliibacillus sp.; assembly: GCF_934216135.1. NCBI lineage: Bacteria > Bacillati > Bacillota > Bacilli > Caryophanales > Caryophanaceae > Rummeliibacillus > uncultured Rummeliibacillus sp. Next base: position 110,403 of record NZ_CAKQBI010000007.1, read on the forward strand.
ATTTAAACGAAACAAACACAAACGAAGAATTATTAAAAGAATTTATCAATACATTAAACGAACTTTCAAATGTGCTAGGTATTAAACTAGAAGTACAAGAAGAATTATTAGACGAAGAAATTGATGCGTTAATCGAAGAACGTCAACAAGCTAGAAAGAATCGTGATTTTAAACGTGCTGATGAAATTCGAGATCAATTGAAAGATATGAACATTATTTTGGAAGATACGCGTCAAGGTGTTCGATGGAAACGAGGTTAATGAAGTGGGAGAACTTCGTAATGCAGATGTAAAACAATTAAATGCACTCGCTTTAGCTTATATGGGCGATGCAGTATTAGAAATAGCGATTCGTGAACATTTATTAAGAGTAGGTCGTGTAAAGCCAAAAGTTCTACATCGTGAGGCAACTCATTATGTATCAGCGAAAGCCCAATCCATGGTGATTCATCAAATGATAGATGAGGATTACTTTACTGAAGAAGAGATGGCTGTATTAAAACGTGGCCGTAATGCTAAATCTGGTTCTATACCTAAAAATACAGATGTTCAAACTTATAATTATAGCTCGGCTTTTGAAGCGGTTCTCGGCTATTTATATTTAACAGGGCAGCATGAACGCGTTGATGCAATTATCCAATATGCTATTCATGTAGTTGAAAATAAGAAAGAGGTGTCGAAATAATGACTGAACAAATAAAAGAAATAATTGCCGGAAAAAATCCAGTACTTGAGGCACTTCGATCTACAAGAGATATTAATAAAATTTGGATTGCAGAAGGCGTCAAAAAAAGTGGCATTAACGAATTACTTAATTTAGCAAAAGAGCGTGGCGTAATCGTACAATTTGTTCCTAAGAAAAAAGTGGACCAATTATCTTCTGAAAATCATCAAGGAATTGTTGCTTCTGTTGCTGCTTATAATTATGCAGAACTCGATGATCTTTTTAAATTAGCTGAAAAAAGAGGAGAAGATCCATTCTTTATCATTTTGGATGAATTAGAGGATCCACATAATCTTGGTTCAATTATGCGAACAGCTGATGCAGTAGGTGCACATGGTATTATTATTCCGAAACGTCGTTCAGTTAGCTTAACAGCTGTTGTTGCAAAAGCATCTACAGGAGCTATTGAATATATTCCGACAGTACGTGTTAATAACTTGTCACAAACAGTGGAAGAGTTAAAAGAACGTGGTGTTTGGATCGCTGGTACTGATGCGAAAGGTTCGGTAGATTATCGTAAAATGGATGCTACATTACCTTTGGCTGTTATTATTGGTAGTGAAGGCAAAGGTATGAGTCGCATCCTAAAAGAAAAATGTGATTTTCTTTATAATTTACCAATGGTAGGACATGTCACATCTCTAAATGCTTCCGTCGCAGCTTCTTTACTGATGTATGAAGTACTTCGTAAACGTCAAGAAATTTAAGGTGGCTGCTGATGAACATACTCTTAGTTGATGGCTATAACATTATTGGTGCATGGAAGGAACTACAAGCGTTAAAAGAACATAAGCTAATAGATGCGAGAGATCGACTGATAGAGTTAATGGCAGACTATCAAGCCTACTCGGGAATGCGCGTCATTGTCGTTTTTGACGCGTATCTCGTTCCTGGCATCGCTACAAAGATGACACAGCATAATGTTGAAGTTATTTATACCAGAGCAAAAGAAACTGCAGATGATCGTATTGAAAAGCTCACTGCTGAACTAACAACCAAGAGAAACAAAATTTACGTAGCCACATCAGATATGGCTGAACAAAGTGTAATATTTGGAAATGGTGCTCTTCGAAAATCTGCGCGTGAATTTGAAATTGAAATCCAAAATGTACGCACTCAAATTTCTCAAAAAGTTAAAAATATTCAAGTCCAAAAACCTAGCTCTAAAATTGAATTATCAGCAGATGTTTTAGAAAAATTCGAACAAATGCGTAGAGGAAATAAATTGAGTGATTGACTGATATTTTCCAATTCCGTTATACTATGTTTAAATAGGCTAGCGCAATTGGGGTGATACTTTGTTAACAAGTGATCATTTACACGTTAAGCATCAACAATTTGAGACTTTGACTGATGAGCAACTAGTAGAAGCGGCACGCGATGGCGATACAGAAGCATTGGATTTCCTAATTAGTAAGTATAAGCCGGTTGTACGCTTAAAAGTTAAATCTTATTTTTTAATTGGTGCTGATAAAGAGGATATTGTGCAAGAGGGTATGATCGGATTGTATAAAGCAATCCGGGATTTTAAAGATGATAAATTAGCTTCTTTCAAAGCTTTTGCTGAACTTTGTGTTAAGCGTCAAATTATTACGGCTATAAAAACGGCCACTAGACAGAAACATATACCACTTAACTCATATGTTTCACTAGATAAGCCAGTTTTTGAAGAAGAATCAACGAAAACGCTAATGGATATGCTTACAGGGGCGACAGTTGATGATCCTGAGAAATTAATCATTCATCGTGAAGAGTTTAACTATTTAGAAGAGAAAATTGGACAAGTCTTAAGTGATTTAGAGAGACAAGTTTTAACCCTCTATTTAGAAGGTTGCTCTTACCAAGAAATTTCTGCTAGATTAGATCGGCACGTTAAGTCGATTGATAATGCTTTACAACGTATTAAGCGAAAATTAGAACGGCATTTAGAAGTAGAATAGTAGTTTTATAGGGTTAAGAGGTAAGTTGACAGCTTTTCTAATAGATGATAGGCTTTTAAAAGGACAATTCCGTAAAGGTGATAGCATGACACAAAAAGTAGCATTAAGCTGTGAAAAATGCGGGGCTAGAAATTATCATGTACCCGCGGCTAAAGACAGTTCAAAGAGAATGGAACTTAAAAAATATTGTTCACATTGTAATGAGCATACATTACATAAACAGACTAGATAATACAATACGTTATGTATATATGATTATATTCGGAGGTTTGGTTGGATGGGTAAGTTAGGTGTGTTTTTCCGCGGTGTTCTATCAGAAATGAGAAAAACAAGTTGGCCAAAACGTAAAGAATTGACGAAATATACAATTATCGTCATTACAACTTTGCTGTTTATGGCTGCATTTTTCATGGTAATCGATTTAGGTGTTTCTAAATTATTGCGCTGGTACTTGGAGTTATGATTTAATAAAGTTAATATGTCTGAAATAGCCCGTGTGTTGTAACGGGTTTTTTCATTTTGCCTTTAGAAAAGGAGGGAAGGACGAGTAGTCCTATCTATTATGGAGAAAAAATGGTATGTCGTTCATACTTATTCAGGTTATGAAAACAAAGTAAAAGCAAACCTAGAAAAACGTGTTGAAACAATGGGTATGCAAGATAAAATCTTCCGCGTGATTATTCCAGAAGAGCAAGAAACTGAAGTAAAAGACGGTCGTAAAAAAACATATATGCGTAAAACTTTCCCAGGCTATGTATTAGTAGAATTAGTTATGACAGATGATGCTTGGTATGTTGTTCGTAATACACCAGGGGTGACTGGTTTCATCGGTTCTTCAGGTGGTGGGGTAAAACCAACACCATTACTTCCTGAAGAAGTAGAAGCAATTCTACAACAAATGGGCGAAAACGAAGCAACTGTTGACCTAGACTTCGGTGTAGGTGATTTAGTTGAAGTTCTTGAAGGACCTTTTGCTCATTTCCAAGGAATTGTAGAAGAAATTGTCGCTGATAAAGGCAAAGTAAATGTTAAAGTGGACATGTTCGGTCGTGAAACAAAAATGGAACTAGATTTTGATCAAGTTCTAAAAGTTTAAATACAAGGTACTTGCCTTGCATTTTAAAAAGTGTTATCATTTCATAGGTCATACTGTGAAAAATATATCACATGTTATGATATAGTAATTTTTAATGTTATCGGATTCAGCCGACAGACAGATATTGAGTGGGAGGGGAAACCCAATTACCACATCACGGACTTAAGGAGGTGTGTCTCGTGGCTAAAAAAGTTGTTAAAGTTGTAAAACTTCAAATCCCAGCTGGTAAAGCAAATCCAGCACCACCAGTAGGTCCTGCATTGGGTCAAGCAGGTGTTAACATCATGGGATTCTGTAAAGAATTCAACGCTCGTACTGCGGACCAAGCAGGTTTGATTATTCCAGTTGAGATTTCTGTATTTGAAGATCGTTCATTCACTTTCATTACAAAAACTCCACCGGCAGCAGTTCTACTTAAAGTAGCAGCTGGTATCAAATCAGGTTCAGGTGAACCAAATCGTAAAAAAGTAGCTACAGTGAAACGTGATAAAGTACGCGAAATCGCTGAAACTAAAATGCCTGACTTAAATGCAGCATCAGTAGAAGCTGCTATGTCAATGGTAGAAGGTACTGCACGTAGCATGGGTATTGTGATCGAAGACTAATCCCATTACTTGATAAAGTATTGTTTTTGGAGGTTGCGATTGTTTCTTATAGTCATATTTGAAACTCGCAGCCTTTATTCGTGGGAGGTTTAACCCGTTACAACCACAATCAAGGAGGAAATATATAATGGCTAAAAAAGGTAAAAAAATGCAAGATGCAGCTAAATTAGTTGACCGTAACCAACTATACACAGTAGCTGAAGCAGCTGAACTTGCTAAAAAAACAAGCACTGTTAACTTTGACGCAACAGTTGAAGTAGCATTTAACTTAAACATCGATACTCGTAAAAACGACCAACAAATCCGTGGAGCAGTAGTACTTCCAAACGGTACTGGTAAAACTCAACGCGTTTTAGTTTTCGCTAAAGGTGAAAAAATTAAAGAAGCTGAAGCAGCTGGCGCTGATTACGTGGGCGATGCAGAATATATCCAAAAAATCCAACAAGGTTGGTTTGACTTCGATGTAATCGTTGCAACTCCAGATATGATGGGTGAAGTTGGTAAACTTGGTCGTGTATTAGGACCTAAAGGTTTAATGCCAAACCCTAAAACTGGTACAGTTACTTTCGACGTAACAAAAGCAGTTAATGAAATCAAAGCTGGTAAAGTTGAATACCGTGCAGATAAAGCTGGTATCATTCACGCACCAGTTGGTAAAGTTTCATTCGAAGCTGATAAACTAGCTGAAAACTTATCTACATTAATTGACGTAATCCTTAAAGCAAAACCTGCTGCATCAAAAGGTGCTTACGTAAAATCTTTACACGTAACTACTACAATGGGACCATCAATTAAAGTTGACCCACTATCAGCTACAGAAGCAAAATAATTTTTGATTGACAGAGTATACATCGTTTGTTATGATGAATACTGTTGTGAATATCCATTTGTACCGTAGACCGTAGGGGCGAATTATTTTCGCTTAATGTCCTACCGAGGGCAAAGGAACTCAGACTCTTACTTAAGATGATGAAATTCCGCCTCTTGTCTACTATTGGCAAGAGGCTTTTCTTTTGTCGGTATAAATGACCCATTCTAATAGGAGGTGTCAAGATGAACAAAGCAGTTGAAGCTAAACAAGCTGTTGTTCAAGAAATCGCTGACAAGTTTAAAAGTGCAGCATCAGTAGTAGTAGTTGACTACCGTGGTCTTACAGTATCTCAAGTTACTGAACTACGTAAACAATTACGTGAAGCTGGTGTAGAATTTAAAGTATACAAAAATACTTTAGTTCGTCGTGCTACTGTTGAAACTGGTTATGAAGAACTTAACGAAGTTCTTACAGGTCCAAATGCAATTGCATTTTCAAGTGAAGATGTTGTTGCTCCTGCACGTATCATCAACAACTTTGCGAAAGAAAACGAACAATTAGAAATTAAAGCTGGTCTTATCGAAGGCGCTTATGCAAGCGTTGAAGAAGTTAAAGCATTGGCAGAACTTCCATCTCGCGAAGGTTTACTATCTATGCTATTATCTGTACTTCAAGCTCCAATGCGCAACCTAGCTCTTGTAACAAAAGCTGTTGCAGAACAAAAAGAAGAACAAGGCGCTTAATAGCTGCTTAATCTTCTAGGCAACTATTGCCAAAACAAAAAAACTTACATTCCGTATAGGAGGAAAATATAATGAACAATGAGCAAATCTTAGAAGCTGTTAAAAATATGACAGTTCTTGAATTAAACGATTTAGTAAAAGCAATCGAAGAAGAATTCGGTGTTACTGCTGCTGCTCCTGTAGCAGTTGCTGGTGGCGCTGCTGCAGCTGCAGAAGAAAAAACTGAATTTGATGTAGTTTTAGCTTCTGCTGGTGATTCAAAAATTAAAGTAATCAAAGTGGTTCGTGAAATCACTGGTTTAGGTCTTAAAGAAGCTAAAGAAGTAGTTGATAACGCTCCTAAAGCTCTTAAAGAAGGCGTTGCTAAAGAAGAAGCTGAAGAAATCAAAGCTAAACTTGAAGAAGTTGGCGCATCTGTAGAAGTTAAATAATTTCTACTTGTTGATTGTGAAAAGCTCGTCAATTTTGGCGGGCTTTTTCTTTACCTTTAGATGATGGAGGGCATTATTCTTGTCAGAACATTATTATTCAAAAAAGCCTCAAGTAGAGAGTAAACCACGTAGATGGAATTTTACACTTCGGGGATTTTCTTTTGTTTTTGAAACAGATGCAGGGGTTTTTAGTAAAAGCGAAGTAGATTTTGGTTCCCGTGTATTAATTGATAGTTTTGAGATGCCAACTGTTGAAGGGTGTATTTTAGATGTAGGTTGTGGATATGGACCAATTGGATTGTCAATTGCAAAAAGTTATCCAAATCATATAATTCACATGATGGATGTCAATGAGCGAGCGGTTAATCTAGCAAAGAAAAATGCTGAATTGAACGGGGTTCAAAATGTACAGATCTATGAGAGTGATGCACTTTCATCTGTTCAAGAAGAACAAGTCGCTGTTGTTTTGACAAATCCTCCGATTCGCGCAGGAAAAAACACTATTTTTAGATTTTATGATGAAGCATATGAAAAACTAGTGGATTTAGGTGAACTGTGGATTGTCATTCAAAAAAAACAAGGTGCACCATCTACTGTAGAACATTTGGAATTAAAATTTTCAAAAGTGGAAATAGTAGAGAAGAAAAAAGGTTATTGGATTATCAAAGCAGTAAAATAAATTTGTCAAAACTTATAGATTGACTTGACAAAAACGCTGTGATAATATAATAAAATGCAAAAATATTAATTTGAGGGCGTTTGCCTATTGATTGAAAATGAAATAGCAAGAGCTTTCGAATTTAACTTTGGTTAATCGAAAATGAGCTCAAAATGAACTCGTTTTCTTTTTGTCTTTCGTAATCATACAACATTTATATGGTTTCTGAAAGACCTATTATCGCTTTATTGAGGGGTGAATGAGTTGACAGGTCAACTAGTTCAGTACGGACAACACCGCCAGCGTAGAAGCTTTGCGCGTATTAAAGAGGTGCTGGAACTTCCGAATCTTATTGAGATTCAAACCGCATCTAACGAATGGTTTCTTGAAGAAGGTTTACGTGAAATGTTCCGTGACATTTCACCAATTGAAGACTTCACAGGGAATCTATCACTAGAATTCGTCGACTACAGTCTCGGAGAACCGAAATATGATGTCGATGAATGCAAACAACGTGACGTGACTTATGCAGCACCATTACGTGTAAAAGTACGTCTTCTTAACAAAGAAACAGAAGAAGTGAAGGAACAAGAAGTATTCATGGGGGATTTCCCGCTCATGACAGAAACTGGTACTTTCATTATCAACGGCGCGGAACGCGTTATTGTTTCACAATTAGTAAGATCACCAAGTGTATACTATCACGATAAAACAGATAAAAACGGTAAAAAAGGTTTTGGTGCTACAGTTATTCCAAACCGTGGTGCTTGGCTTGAATACGAAACAGACGCTAAAGATGTTGTCTATGTTCGTATCGACCGTACTCGTAAATTGCCAATTACAGTACTTTTACGTGCGCTTGGCTTTGCATCCGATCAAGAAATCATCGAATTAATCGGTGATAACGAATTTTTACGTAACACATTGGAAAAAGATAATACAGATAGTACAGAAAAAGCACTATTAGAAATTTATGAACGTCTACGCCCTGGTGAACCACCAACAGTAGAAAGTGCAAAAAATCTATTGTATTCTCGTTTCTTTGATCCAAAACGTTATGATTTAGCAAACGTTGGTCGTTACAAAATGAACAAAAAGCTTCATATCAAAAACCGCCTATTCAACCAAACAATTGCTGAAACTTTAGCAGATCCTGAAACAGGCGAAATTTTGGTCGAAGCTGGTACATTAATCGACCGTCGTGTACTAGATCGTTTAATCCCATATTTAGAAAACGGTGTTGGCTTTAAAACGATTTCTAAAGTTGGAGGAGTTCTTGAAGGAGATATTCAAATTCAAGAAATTAAAATCTATGCACCAAATGATGAATCACAAAAAGAAATCAAAGTAATCAGTAATGCTTATATCGATGAAGAAGTGAAACATATCACTCCTGCTGATGTAGTATCATCTGTTTCTTATTTCTTTAACTTATTATATGGTGTGGGCGACACAGACGATATCGACCACTTAGGTAACCGTCGTCTACGTTCTGTAGGTGAACTATTACAAAACCAATTCCGTATCGGGTTATCTCGTATGGAACGTGTCGTACGTGAACGTATGTCTATTAACGACACAGCGTCTATTGTTCCACAACAATTGATCAATATTCGTCCAGTAATTGCAGCTATTAAAGAATTCTTTGGTAGTTCTCAATTATCACAATTCATGGACCAAACAAACCCATTAGCTGAATTGACTCACAAACGTCGTCTATCAGCTCTAGGACCTGGTGGTTTAACACGTGAACGTGCTGGCTTTGAAGTACGTGATGTTCACTATTCTCACTATGGTCGTATGTGTCCGATTGAAACACCAGAAGGTCCAAACATTGGTTTGATCAACTCACTTTCAAGTTATGCAAAAGTGAACAAATTTGGTTTCATCGAAACACCATATCGTCGTGTTGATCCTGAAACTGGTTGCTTAACAGATCATATCGATTATTTAACTGCTGACGAAGAAGATAACTACGTTGTTGCTCAAGCAAATTCACCATTAAATCCAGATGGCTCTTTTGCTGAGGAAGAAGTTGTAGGACGTTTCCGTGGTGATAACTCAGTATTCAAACGTGAAACTGTTGACTACATGGACGTATCTCCAAAACAAGTAGTATCTGCAGCAACAGCATGTATTCCATTCTTAGAAAACGATGACTCAAACCGTGCTCTTATGGGTGCCAACATGCAACGACAAGCAGTTCCATTGTTAAATCCGGAAGCTCCATTCGTTGGTACAGGTATGGAACATGTAGATGCACGTGACTCAGGTGCGGCAGTAGTTGCAAAATATGCAGGTATTGTTGAACATGTTGAAGCACGTTCAATTCATGTACGCCGTATCGAAGTAATCGATGGAAAAGAAGTTAAAGGCGATTTAACAAAATATAAATTACAAAAATTTGTACGTTCTAACCAAGGTACAAGTTACAACCAACGTCCATTAGTGAAAGTTGGCGAACGTGTTAAACCACGTGATATTCTTGCAGATGGTCCTTCAATGGAACGCGGTGAGTTAGCACTTGGTCGAAACGTAGTCGTAGCATTCATGACTTGGAATGGTTATAACTATGAAGATGCTGTAATCATGAACGAACGTCTTGTTAAAAATGACGTTTATACTTCTGTTCATATCGAAGAATATGAATCAGAAGCACGTGATACTAAACTCGGACCTGAAGAAATCACTCGTGATATTCCTAACGTCGGAGAAGAAGCATTACGTAACCTAGATGAACGTGGTATTATCCGCATTGGTGCTGAAGTGCATGATGGTGACATTTTAGTCGGTAAAGTAACTCCTAAAGGGGTAACTGAATTGACTGCAGAAGAACGCCTATTACACGCAATCTTCGGTGAAAAAGCTCGTGAAGTTCGTGATACTTCATTACGTGTTCCTCACGGTGCAGGCGGTATCGTACTAGATGTCAAAGTCTTCAATCGTGAAGATGGAGATGAATTATCACCAGGTGTTAACCAAATGGTTCGCGTCTATATTGTTCAAAAACGTAAAATTCGCGTTGGGGACAAAATGGCCGGACGTCATGGTAACAAAGGGGTAATCTCTCGTATCTTACCTGAAGAAGATATGCCATTCTTGCCAGACGGTACTCCAGTAGATATCATGTTAAACCCATTAGGTGTACCATCTCGTATGAACATCGGACAAGTATTAGAGTTGCACCTAGGTATGGCCGCTCGTTACTTAGGCGTTCATATGGCAACACCGGTATTCGATGGTGCTACTGATGAAGACGTATGGAAAACAATGGAAGAAGCCGGCATGAATCGTGACGGTAAAACAATCCTTTATGATGGACGTACTGGTGAACCTTTCGATAACCGTGTATCAGTTGGTGTTATGTATATGATCAAACTTGCTCACATGGTTGATGATAAACTTCACGCTCGTTCAACAGGTCCTTACTCATTAGTTACGCAACAACCTCTTGGTGGTAAAGCACAATTTGGTGGACAACGTTTTGGTGAAATGGAAGTTTGGGCTCTTGAAGCATATGGTTCTGCTTATACACTTCAAGAAATCTTAACAGTTAAATCAGATGACGTTGTAGGTCGTGTTAAAACTTACGAAGCAATCGTAAAAGGTGAAAGTGTTCCAGAACCAGGCGTTCCTGAATCTTTCAAAGTATTAATTAAAGAACTTCAATCTTTAGGTTTAGATGTGAAAATGCTAACAATCGATGATGAAGAAATAGAATTACGTGATAGTGAAGATGATGATGATCTTCAACCAAACGATTCATTTAACATTACTTCAAACAACGAAGAAGAAGCATCAGTAGGGTCACCTGAGTAATTCAATTACAGTACTGGGATGTTGGACAGGACCATTTATGGGCTTGTCCTCCTTCCCGTTTTATAAATAAATCAATCGTCGAGCTAAGAAAAGTCATTAAAGACTTCAGAATAAAGGGAGGTAGGCTCCTTGATAGACGTTAATAATTTTGAGTACATGAAAATAGGTTTAGCTTCACCTGATAAAATTCGCTCATGGTCTTATGGAGAAGTCAAGAAACCAGAAACTATTAACTATCGTACACTTAAACCAGAAAAAGACGGTTTGTTCTGTGAACGTATTTTCGGACCTACAAAGGACTGGGAATGTCACTGTGGTAAATACAAACGCGTACGTTATAAAGGCGTAGTTTGTGACCGTTGTGGTGTAGAAGTAACACGTGCAAAAGTACGTCGTGAACGTATGGGGCACATTGAATTAGCTGCTCCAGTTTCACATATTTGGTACTTTAAAGGTATCCCAAGTCGTATGGGTCTTATTTTGGATATGTCACCTCGTGCACTTGAAGAAGTTATTTACTTTGCTTCTTATGTAGTAATCGATCCAGCTGACACTCCACTTGAGAAAAAACAATTGCTTACTGAAAAAGAATACCGTGCATATCGCGAAAAATACGGCAAAACTTTTGATGCAGCAATGGGTGCAGAAGCCATTAAACAACTACTTCAAGAAATTGATCTTGATAAAGAATCAGAAGCTCTTAAAGAAGAACTTAAAACTGCACAAGGCCAACGCCGTACACGTGCTATTAAACGATTAGAAGTTGTTGAATCATTCCACCACTCAGGCAACCGTCCTGAATGGATGATCTTAGATGTACTACCTGTAATTCCTCCAGAATTACGTCCAATGGTACAACTAGATGGTGGTCGTTTCGCAACATCTGATTTAAACGATTTATATCGCCGTGTTATTAACCGTAATAACCGTTTAAAACGTCTTCTTGATCTTGGTGCTCCTGGAATCATCGTTCAAAACGAAAAACGTATGCTTCAAGAAGCGGTAGATGCTTTAATCGATAATGGTCGTCGTGGCCGTCCAGTTACTGGTCCTGGTAACCGCCCATTAAAATCTCTTTCTCATATGTTAAAAGGTAAACAAGGTCGTTTCCGTCAAAACTTACTTGGTAAACGTGTTGACTACTCTGGTCGTTCTGTTATCGTAGTAGGTCCATACTTAAAAATGTACCAATGTGGTCTTCCAAAAGGTATGGCAATCGAATTGTTTAAACCTTTTGTTATGAAAGAACTTGTTGAACGCGGTTTAGCACATAATATTAAATCTGCAAAACGTAAAATTGAACGTATGCACCCAGAAGTATGGGATGTCCTAGAAGATATCATCAAAGAACATCCAGTATTACTTAACCGTGCACCGACTCTTCACAGACTAGGTATCCAAGCGTTCGAACCAACTCTAGTTGAAGGGAAAGCAATTCGTCTTCACCCATTAGTATGTACAGCATATAACGCTGACTTCGATGGTGACCAAATGGCGGTTCACGTTCCACTATCAGCAGAAGCACAAGCAGAAGCACGTTTGTTAATGCTTGCAGCACAAAACATCTTGAATCCTAAAGATGGTAAACCAGTTGTAACACCTTCTCAAGATATGGTATTAGGTAACTACTACTTAACACTAGAACGTCAAGGTGCTGTCGGCGAAGGTACAATCTTCTACGGACCAGATGAATTGAATGTCGCTTATCAAAACCATGAAGTACATTTGCATACTCGTATTGCAATCAAAGCTTCATCTTTGCATAACAAAACATTCACAGAAGAACAAAATAATATGTTGTTGATTACAACTGTAGGTAAAGTTATTTTCAACGAAATTCTTGATGATGCTTTCCCATACATCAATGAACCAACAACTTCAAACTTACAAGATGGAACACCGGCTAAATACTTTGTTCCTACAACAACTAATGTTAAAGAACATTTAAAAACGCAAGAACTTATTAAACCATTCACGAAAAAATACCTTGGTAAGATTATTGCTGAAGTATTTGCTCGTTATCACATTACTGAAACATCTAAAATGCTTGACCGTCTTAAAGACCTTGGTTTCAAATTCTCTACTAAAGCTGGTATTTCAATCGGTATCTCAGATATCATCGTATTACCAGGTAAACAAGAAATTTTACACCAAGCTCAAGAACAAGTAGATAAAGTAATGAAACAATTCCGTCGTGGTTTAATAACTGAAGAAGAACGTTACGATCGAGTAATTTCATTCTGGAGTGCTGCAAAAGATGAAATCCAATCTAAATTGATGGACTCACTTCCAGCAGATAACCCAATCTTCATGATGAGTGACTCTGGTGCCCGTGGTAACGCATCTAACTTCACTCAACTTGCTGGTATGCGTGGTCTGATGGCCAACCCAGCTGGTCGTATTATTGAACTTCCAATCAAATCTTCATTCCGTGAAGGTTTAACAGTATTGGAATACTTCATCTCAACTCATGGTGCTCGTAAAGGTCTTGCCGATACAGCACTTAAAACAGCCGATTCAGGTTACCTTACTCGTCGTCTAGTAGACGTTGCACAAGATGTAATTGTCCGTGAAGATGATTGTGGTACTGACCGTGGTTTAGCTATTACTTCTTTAAAAGAAGGAACAGAAATTATTGAAACATTAGAAGAACGTGTTACAGGACGTTATGCTAAGAAAACAATCCGTCACCCAGAAACAAACGAAGTACTTGTAGCTAAAGATGAATTGATCACACCAGAATTAGCTCGTCAAATTGCCGAAGCTGGTATTGAAGAAGTGACAATTCGATCTGCATATACATGTAATACAAAACATGGTGTATGTAAAAAATGTTATGGTATGAACTTAGCAACTGGTGACAAAGTTGAAGTGGGTGAAGCAGTTGGTATCATCGCTGCTCAATCTATTGGTGAACCAGGTACACAATTAACAATGCGTACATTCCACCAAGGTGGTGTAGCAGGTGCCGATATCACACAAGGTCTTCCACGTATCCAAGAAATTTTTGAAGCACGTAACCCTAAAGGTCAAGCAGTTATTACTGAAATCGCTGGGGTTGTAACTGATATTGAAGAAGTTCGCGAAGGACAAAAAGAAATTACAGTTACAGGAGCAGTAGAAGCACGTAAATACTTAGCTCCATACAATGCGCGATTAAAAGTACAAGTTAACGATCAAGTGAAACATGGTCAAATTCTTACAGAAGGTTCTATCGATCCTAAAGAATTGTTGAAAGTGACAGATGTTTCTACTGTAGAAGAATATCTACTAAAAGAAGTTCAAAAAGTATACCGTATGCAAGGGGTAGAAATTGGAGATAAACACGTTGAAGTAATGGTTCGTCAAATGCTTCGTAAAGTACGTGTTATTGAAGCTGGGGAAACTGAATTACTTCCAGGTACATTACTAGACATTCACCAATTCTCTGAAGCGAATGCAGAAGCTGTACATGAAGGTAAAATTCCTGCAACATGTCGCCCAGTTATCCTAGGTATTACAAAAGCTTCTCTTGAAACAGAATCATTCTTATCTGCTGCATCATTCCAAGAAACAACTCGTGTCTTAACTGATGCTGCTATTAAAGGTAAACGAGATGAATTACTTGGTCTTAAAGAAAATGTTATCTTAGGTAAACTTGTTCCAGCTGGTACAGGTATGCAACGCTATCGTCAAATTGAAATTGCCGAAAGCGAAGAAAAAACTGAGGAAACACTTGCTGCTGAGTAATTTTTAAAGAAATCCAAGGAGAAGATATAATCTTCTCCTTGAGATTTTTATTTAATTCATTGACAATATTGTCGATGGATGATACTATATGTAAGGTTGATAGTTGATTGTCTATCATTTCGGAGGATATGAAAATGTCTTATGAAAAAGTCAAACAGGCTAAAAAAACAATCGTTGGCATTAAACAAACAGTTAAAGCATTACAAACTGGTCATGTTACTGAAGTTTTCGTTGCTCTAGATGCAGACGTTCGAATGACCAAGCGCGCGGTGCTATTAGCACAAAATAAAGGTATTCCCGTTGTATTAGTAGACTCGAAAAGAGAACTTGGTAGAGCCTGCAAAATTCAAGTAGGCGCTGCAGTTTGTGCGATTACTGAATGGTAGTTTTTGCGATGATCACGCAAAGACTTTGTTTTTTGTCTTAAAATGAACCACCTGGATGTGTGGATTTAACAAACATTATGAAGGGAGGAAAAATCGATGCCTACAATTAACCAATTAGTACGTAAGCCTCGTCAATCCAAAAGTAAAAAATCAAAATCACCAGCATTGAACAAAAGCTATAACAGCTTTGCAAAATCATTGACTGATGTTAACTCACCACAAAAACGTGGTGTTTGTACACGTGTTGGTACAATGACTCCAAAAAAACCAAACTCAGCGTTACGTAAATACGCTCGTGTACGTTTAACTAACCAAATCGAGGTTAATGCTTACATTCCTGGTGAAGGCCATAACCTACAAGAACACAGTGTTGTTCTTATTCGTGGCGGTCGTGTAAAGGATTTACCAGGGGTACGTTATCACGTTGTACGTGGTGCATTAGATACTGCTGCTGTAAACGGTCGTATGCAATCTCGTTCTCTATATGGTGCTAAAAAACCAAAAGAAAAAAAATAATGTAAATTAGCTTTTTGCTGAAAGGAGGAAAACAAATGCCTCGTAAAGGTCCTGTTTCCAAACGTGACGTGTTACCAGATCCAATTTATAATTCAAAACTAGTAACTCGCTTAATCAATAAAATGATGGTAGATGGTAAAAAAGGTACTTCAGAAAAAATCTTATACGGAGCTTTCGAATTAGTAAAAGAACGCTCAGGTAAAGATCCTCTAGAAGTATTCGATGCTGCATTAAACAATGTAATGCCTGTTCTTGAAGTTCGTGCTCGCCGTGTAGGTGGTGCTAACTATCAAGTACCAGTAGAAGTACGCCCTGATCGTCGTACAACTCTTGGTCTTCGTTACCTAGTAAACTACTCTCGCCTTCGTGGTGAAAAAACAATGGAAGAACGTCTAGCTAACGAAATTCTAGATGCTTCTAACAACACTGGTGCATCAGTTAAAAAACGCGAAGATATGCACAAAATGGCAGAAGCGAACAAAGCATTCGCTCACTACCGTTGGTAATCGCGATTTAATCTTAATCCATTATGGAAGGAGAAATACAGCATGACTAGAGAGTTCTCCCTTGAGAATACTCGTAATATCGGAATCATGGCTCACATTGATGCTGGTAAAACAACAACAACTGAGCGTATCCTTTATTACACTGGTAAGATTCACAAAATCGGTGAAACTCATGAAGGTGCTTCTCAAATGGACTGGATGGAGCAAGAACAAGAACGTGGTATCACTATCACTTCTGCTGCTACAACAGCTCAATGGAAAGGTCACCGAGTTAACATCATCGACACACCAGGACACGTAGACTTCACAGTTGAAGTTGAACGTTCTCTTCGTGTACTTGATGGTGCTGTGACTGTACTTGATGCACAATCAGGTGTAGAACCACAAACTGAAACTGTATGGCGTCAAGCTACAACTTACGGCGTACCTCGTATCGTATTCATCAATAAAATGGATAAAATCGGTGCTGACTTCTTATATTCTGTAAAAACTTTACACGAACGTTTAGAAGCTAACGCTCACCCAATCCAATTACCAATCGGTGCTGAAGATGAATTCCATGCAATCATTGACCTTGTAGAAATGAACGCTACATTCTACAAAGAAGGCGATGACGGTTCAAACGCTGAAGTTAAAGAAATTCCAGAAGAATACAAAGCACAAGCAGAAGAATATCACGAAAAATTAATCGAAGCTGTAGCTGAATTAGATGAAGATCTAATGGAAAAATACTTCGCTGGTGAAGAAATCACTAAAGAAGAATTAAAAGCTGCAATTCGTAAAGCAACTTTAAACGTTGAATTCTACCCTGTAACTTGTGGTACTGCATTCAAAAACAAAGGTGTTCAATTAATGCTAGATGCAGTAATTGATTACCTACCAGCTCCAACAGACGTTGCTTCTATTAAAGGTACATCTGTTGATGGCGAAGAAGAAATCGTGCGTCATTCATCTGATGAAGAACCATTCTCTGCACTAGCATTCAAAGTTATGACTGACCCTTATGTTGGTAAATTAACTTTCTTCCGTGTATACTCTGGTGTTCTTGAATCAGGTTCATACGTACAAAACTCTACAAAAGGGAAACGTGAACGTGTAGGTCGTATCCTACAAATGCACGCTAACTCTCGTTCAGAAATCCAAGAAGTATATGCTGGGGACATTGCAGCTGCTGTAGGTCTTAAAGCAACTACTACTGGTGATACTCTATGTGATGAAAATAACTTAGTTATTCTTGAATCAATGGAATTCCCTGAACCAGTTATTTCACTTTCTGTAGAACCTAAATCTAAAGCAGACCAAGATAAAATGGGTCAAGCTTTACAAAAACTACAAGAAGAAGACCCAACATTCCGTGCTCACACTGACACAGAAACAGGCCAAACAATTATCTCTGGTATGGGTGAACTTCACTTAGATATCATCGTTGATCGTATGAAACGTGAGTTCCACGTTGAAGCTAACGTAGGTGCTCCTCAAGTATCTTACCGTGAAACTTTCCGTACTGGTGCTCAAGTTGAAGGTAAATTCGTACGTCAATCAGGTGGTCGTGGTCAATACGGTCACGTTTGGATCGAATTCGAACCAAACGAAGAAGGTAAAGGCTTCGAATTTGAAAATGCTATCGTCGGTGGTGTAGTACCTCGTGAATACATTCCAGCAGTAGAAGCAGGTCTTAAAGACTCTCTACAAAATGGTGTACTTGCAGGCTTCCCATTAATCGATATTAAAGCAAAATTATTCGATGGTTCTTACCATGATGTCGATTCAAATGAAATGGCATTCAAAGTTGCTGCTTCAATGGCACTTAAAAACGCAGTTTCTAAATGTAATCCAGTTCTATTAGAACCAATTATGAAAGTAGAAGTTGTAATGCCAGAAGAATATCTTGGTGATATTATGGGTAACATTACTTCTCGCCGTGGTCGCGTAGAAGGTATGGAAGCTCGCGGTAACGCTCAAGTTGTTCGTGCAATGGTTCCACTTGCTGAAATGTTTGGTTATGCAACAACTTTACGTTCAGCTACACAAGGTCGCGGTACATTCTCAATGGTATTTGACCATTATGAAGAAGTTCCAAAATCTATTAGTGAAGAAATCATTAAACAAAACAAAGGTGAATAATATTAAATTTTTTAATTGAAATTTACCTAACTATCAAGTATAAATAACATGTAAGCTATGACATCTTCAGGAAGTAGGGCCCTGCTTCTTAAAGGTGCATAACTATAAACTAAAACTTAAAACGCTGAGGAGGCAATTTTAAAATGGCTAAAGAAAAATTCGACCGTTCTAAAACACATGCTAACATTGGTACAATCGGACACGTTGACCATGGTAAAACAACTTTAACAGCTGCAATCGCTACTGTTCTTTCTAAAAAACAAGGCGGAGAAGCTAAATCATACGCTGATATCGATAACGCTCCAGAAGAAAAAGAACGCGGTATCACTATCAACACTTCTCACATCGAATATGAAACTGACACTCGTCACTACGCTCACGTTGACTGCCCAGGACACGCTGACTATGTTAAAAACATGATCACTGGTGCTGCACAAATGGACGGCGCTATCCTTGTAGTATCTGCTGCTGATGGCCCAATGCCACAAACTCGTGAACACATCCTATTATCTAAAAACGTTGGTGTACCTTACATCGTAGTATTCTTAAACAAATGCGATATGGTAGACGACGAAGAATTACTTGAATTAGTAGAAATGGAAGTACGTGACTTACTATCTGAATACGACTTCCCTGGCGACGATGTTCCTGTAATCAAAGGTTCTGCTCTTAAAGCTCTTGAAGGTGAAGCAGAATGGGAAGAAAAAATCGTTGAATTAATGGACGCTGTAGACTCTTACATCCCAACTCCAGAACGTCAAACTGACAAACCATTCATGATGCCAGTCGAAGACGTATTCTCTATCACTGGTCGTGGTACAGTTGCAACTGGTCGTGTAGAACGCGGTCAATTAAAAGTTGGTGACGTTGTTGATATCGTAGGTATCGCTGAAGAAACTAAACAAACAACTGTAACTGGTGTTGAAATGTTCCGTAAATTATTAGACTATGCTGAAGCAGGCGATAACATCGGTGCTTTACTACGTGGTGTTGCTCGTGAAGATATCCAACGTGGACAAGTATTAGCTAAACCAGGTACAATCACTCCACATACTAAATTTACTGCTGAAGTTTATGTATTATCAAAAGAAGAAGGTGGCCGTCATACTCCATTCTTCTCTAACTACCGCCCACAATTCTATTTCCGTACAACTGATGTAACTGGTGTAATCACTTTACCAGAAGGTACTGAAATGGTAATGCCTGGCGATAACACTAAAATGAACATCGAATTGATCCACCCAATCGCTATCGAAGACGGTACTCGTTTCTCAATCCGTGAAGGTGGCCGTACAGTAGGTTCAGGTGTAGTATCAAGCATCGAAAAATAATTATTGATAATAATTTAATTATCAATTTTCTAAAAGCCATTCCGAGTGCACACGGGATGGCTTTTTTGCGTAAAAAAAGTTTTATAACGCTATAAGAAACTTAATTGGATAAAAGAATTCCTTTAATTAACAAGAAAATAAAAGACCAAATTGATTGTCAAAAACGAAAAAATCTAATATACTGTAGAACGTTGAAAAGAGAAGCTTTAATAAGAGCAAAGAAAATAACCAACATTATAAAGTATTTAGTGAAATTACTTGCTAAATCTATAGATTGCATGTATAATAATTACTGTTGGTCTTTGACTGCGATGAAGCGGGAGGTTGCCGGCACACCCGGCCGCATTGCCATGGCGAGCGTGCGGGAAATTTCCGTGGAGAATGTCTAGGAAATAGGCGAAAGGGAGGGAAAATAATGGCAAAGCAAAAAATTCGTATTCGTTTAAAAGCATATGATCACAAGATCCTTGATCAATCCGCTGAAAAAATTGTGGAAACTGCTAAACGTTCAGGTGCAAGTGTATCAGGTCCGATACCACTACCAACTGAAAAATCTGTTTACACTATTCTTCGTGCGGTTCATAAGTACAAAGATTCTCGTGAACAATTTGAAATGCGCACACATAAACGTCTAATTGATATCGTTAACCCAACACCACAAACTGTTGATGCGTTAATGAAATTAGATTTACCATCAGGCGTTGATATCGAAATCAAACTATAATGGTAAAGTAAAATAAAATTATAAAATCCACAGGAGGTGTGACGAATGACCAAAGGAATCTTAGGTAGAAAAATCGGTATGACGCAAGTTTTTGCTGAGAATGGTGATTTGATCCCTGTAACTGTTGTTGAAGCTGCTCCAAACGTAGTACTTCAAAAGAAAACAGTTGAAACAGACGGCTACGAAGCTATCCAAATCGGTTTCGACGATAAACGTGAAAAACTTTCAAACAAACCTGAAAAAGGACATGTAGCAAAAGCAAACACTACTCCTAAGCGCTTCATCCGCGAAATTCGCGATGTAAACTTAGCTGAGTACGAAATTGGTCAAGAAGTCAAAGTTGAAATTTTCGCAGAAGGCGATGTAGTAGATGTAACAGGTGTTACTAAAGGTAAAGGTTTCCAAGGTGTTATCAAACGCCACGGACAATCTCGTGGTCCTATGGCCCACGGTTCTCGTTACCACCGTCGTCCTGGTTCAATGGGTCCAGTTGCTCCGAACCGCGTATTTAAACAAAAAAAATTACCTGGTCAAATGGGTGGCAATACAGTAACAATTCAAAACTTAACTGTTGTTAAAGTTGATGCTGAACGTAACTTGCTTCTTATTAAAGGTAATGTTCCTGGTTCTCGTAAAGCATTAGTAACAGTTAAATCTGCTACTAAAGCTAACTAATTATCCGAAGAAAGGAGGAAACAGGAATGACAAAAGTTAACGTGCTTAGTCAAACAGGTTCTTCTGTAGGTGAAATCGAATTAAACGATGCGATCTTCGGAATTGAACCAAATCAATCAGTATTATTTGACGCTGTAATCGCTCAACGCGCTTCATTACGTCAAGGTACACATAAAGTTAAAAATCGTTCAGAAGTTGCTGGTGGTGGTCGTAAACCATGGCGTCAAAAAGGTACAGGTCGTGCTCGTCAAGGTTCTATCCGTTCTCCACAATGGCGTGGCGGTGGTACTGTATTCGGTCCTACACCTCGTAGCTACAGCTACAAACTTCCTAAAAAAGTT
Source organism: uncultured Rummeliibacillus sp. (assembly GCF_934216135.1). Taxonomy (NCBI): domain Bacteria; kingdom Bacillati; phylum Bacillota; class Bacilli; order Caryophanales; family Caryophanaceae; genus Rummeliibacillus; species uncultured Rummeliibacillus sp. Next base: position 131,561 of record NZ_CAKQBI010000007.1, read on the forward strand.
CGTCGCCTAGCTCTTAAATCAGCATTATCTTCTAAAGTTGCTGAAACAAACTTCGTAGTTTTAGATGCTCTTAAATTAGATGCACCAAAAACAAAAGATTTCGTAAAAGTTCTTACTGATCTTTCTATTGAATCTAAATCATTATTTGTAACTGCTGACCTTGATGAAAACGTAGCATTATCTGCTCGTAACATCCCAGGTGTAACAGTTTTAACTGCTGCTGGAATCAACGTACTTGATCTTGTAGGTCATGATAAAGTTGTATTCACTCAAGCTGCTGTACAAAAAGTTGAGGAGGTGCTTGGTTAATGGAAGCACGTGAAATCTTAAAACGTCCTGTCATTACTGAGCGTTCCTCAGAACAAATGGCAGAAAACAAATATACTTTTGAAGTTGACACTCGTGCCAACAAAACAGAAGTAAAAGACGCTGTTGAAGAAATCTTTGGCGTGAAAGTTGAAAAAGTCAACATCATGAACTACAAAGGTAAATTCAAACGTGTCGGTAAATTCGGTGGTTACACTAACAAACGTCGTAAAGCTATTGTAAAATTAGCTGAAGGCGAAATCGAACTATTCGAAATGTAATGATCGTTCAACTTGAACAATAAAGAAGGAGGGAACACAAATGGCGATTAAAAAGTATAAGCCTACCTCAAATGGTCGTCGTAATATGACATCATCTGACTTTGCTGAGATTACTACTAACAAACCTGAAAAATCATTGTTAGAATCTACAAAACGCAAAGCTGGTCGTAATAACCAAGGTAAAATCACTGTTCGTCATAATGGTGGTGGCCACAAACGTCAATACCGTGTCATCGATTTCAAACGTTTGAAAGATGGCGTTGAAGGACGCGTAGCTACTATCGAGTATGATCCAAACCGATCTGCTAACATCGCATTAATTAACTATGCTGATGGTGAAAAACGTTACATCCTAGCACCAAAAGGTCTAGAAGTTGGAATGACAATTGTATCTGGTCCAGAAGTTGATATTAAAGTAGGTAACGCCCTACCATTATCAAACATCCCAATGGGTACAACAATTCACAACATTGAAATGAAACCTGGTAAAGGTGGCCAACTAGTTCGTTCTGCTGGTACATCTGCTCAAGTATTAGGTAAAGAAGATAAATACGTAATCGTTCGTCTTCAATCTGGCGAAGTTCGTATGATCTTAGGTACATGCCGCGCTACTATTGGTGAAGTTGGTAATGAACAACACGAACTTATCCACCTTGGTAAAGCTGGTCGTACTCGCTGGTTAGGTAAACGCCCAACTGTTCGTGGTTCTGTAATGAACCCTAACGATCACCCACATGGTGGTGGTGAAGGTAAAGCTCCTGTAGGACGTAAATCACCAATGACTCCTTGGGGTAAACCAGCACTTGGTTACAAAACTCGTAACAAGAAAAACAAATCCGACAAACTTATCATTCGTCGTCGTAAAAAATAATGTGATTAGACTACGGTTCAATGAAAGAGCCGTGGTGGAATCACGGAGGGAGGTTCCAAAATGGGTCGTAGCTTGAAAAAAGGACCTTTTGTTGATGAACACTTAATGAAAAAAGTGGAAGCTCAACAAGATTCAGAAAAAAAACAAGTGATCAAAACTTGGTCTCGCCGCTCTACAATCTTCCCGAATTTCATCGGTCTAACAATCGCTGTATATGATGGACGTAAACACGTGCCTGTATACGTGACTGAAGATATGGTAGGTCATAAACTAGGCGAATTTGCACCAACTCGTACTTTCAAAGGTCATGGTGCAGATGATAAGAAAACTTCAGTACGCTAATTTGAGGGGAGGTAAATCCTGATGCAACAAGCTAAAGCTATTGCTCGCACAGTTCGAATTGCTCCTCGTAAAGTCCGCTTAGTAGTTGATTTAATCCGAGGCAAGCAAGTTGGCGAAGCAGTTGCGATTTTACGCCATACTCCAAGAGCAGCATCTCCTGTAGTAGAAAAAGTGCTAAAATCTGCAGTCGCTAACGCTGAACACAATTATGATTTAGACGTTAACAACTTAGTAATTTCAGAAGTATTCGTTGACGAAGGTCCAACGATGAAACGTTTCCGTCCACGTGCTCAAGGACGTGCAAGCGCAATTAACAAACGTACAAGCCACATTACAATCGTGGTATCTGAGAAGAAGGAGGGATAATACGTGGGACAAAAAGTACATCCAATAGGATTACGTGTCGGTGTCATTCGTGATTGGGAATCTAGATGGTATGCAGAAAAAGACTATGCTACATTACTTCACGAAGACATTAAAGTTCGTAAATTCATCGAAACTAGTTTAAAAGAAGCATCGGTTTCTAAAGTTGAAATCGAACGTGCTGCAAACAAAATTAACATTACAATTAGCACAGCGAAACCAGGTATGGTTATCGGTAAAGGCGGTACAGAAGTAGAAACACTTCGTAAAAACCTTAACGCTATGACTGGCAAACGCGTACACATCAACATTGTTGAAATCAAACGCGCTGATCTTGACGCTAAATTAGTAGCTGAAAACATTGCTCGTCAATTAGAAAACCGTGTATCATTCCGTCGTGCACAAAAACAAGCAATTCAACGTACAATTCGTGCAGGTGCTCAAGGTATTAAAACTCAAGTATCTGGTCGTCTAGGTGGCGCTGATATCGCTCGTGCTGAACACTACAGCGAAGGAACTGTTCCACTTCATACTCTTCGTGCTGACATTGATTATGCTCATGCAGAAGCTGACACTACTTATGGTAAATTAGGTGTTAAAGTATGGATTTATCGTGGTGAAGTCCTTCCAGTTAAGAAGAACTCTGAGGAAGGAGGCAAATAATATGTTATTGCCAAAACGCGTTAAATATCGTCGTGTACATCGTGGTAAAATGCGTGGTACATCAAAAGGCGGCACTAAAGTATCATTTGGTGAATTTGGTTTACAAGCTCTAGATGCTAGTTGGATCACTAACCGTCAAATCGAAGCTGCTCGTATTGCTATGACTCGTTATACAAAACGTGGCGGTAAAGTTTGGATTAATATCTTCCCACACAAACCATACACTAAAAAGCCTCTTGAAGTACGTATGGGTTCAGGGAAAGGTGCTCCTGAAGGTTGGGTAGCCGTAGTAAAACCAGGTAGAATTATGTTTGAAATCGGCGGCGTTACTGAAGAAGTAGCTCGCGAAGCACTTCGTTTAGCAGCTCATAAATTGCCTGTTAAATGTAAGATTGTTAAACGTGAAGAAATTGGTGGTGAATCTAATGAAAGCTAATGAAATCCGTGAACTTACAACTGCAGAAATCGAAGTAAAAGTAAAATCACTGAAAGAAGAGCTTTTCAACCTTCGCTTCCAATTGGCGACTGGTCAATTAGAAAACACAGCTCGCATTCGTGAAGTACGCAAAGCGATTGCGCGAATGAAAACTGTGATTCGCGAAAGAGAAATCAGTGCAAATAACTGATAAAGAGGAGGTTTGCAAGCATGACTGAGCGTAACCAACGCAAAGTTTACACAGGCCGCGTAGTTTCTGACAAAATGGATAAAACAGTTTCTGTTTTAGTTGAAACTTACAAAAAGCATACGCTTTATGGTAAACGTGTAAAATACTCTAAAAAGTTCAAAGCGCATGATGAAAACAACGTAGCTAAAGTTGGAGATATCGTACGCATCATGGAAACTCGTCCGCTATCAGCTACTAAACGCTTCCGTTTAGTTGAAGTTGTAGAAAAAGCGGTTATTATCTAATATAATTCGGAATAAACAGTCCGAAGGGAGGTAACCTAAGTGATTCAACAAGAAAGTCGTTTGAAAGTTGCCGACAACTCAGGTGCGAAAGAAGTACTAACTATTAAAGTACTTGGTGGTTCTGGACGTAAAACAGCTAACATCGGTGATGTTATTGTTTGTACAGTTAAGAAAGCAACACCAGGTGGCGTTGTCAAGAAAGGCGAAGTAGTTAAAGCTGTTATCGTTCGTACGAAAAGCGGTGTTCGTCGTAAAGACGGTACTTACATCAAATTTGATGAAAACGCATGTGTAATCATTCGTGATGATAAATCACCACGCGGAACACGTATTTTCGGACCAGTTGCACGTGAATTACGTGACAATAGCTTTATGAAAATCGTTTCATTAGCTCCGGAAGTTCTTTAATTACATGAAAGTGCCAATCAAGGAGGTGCGACAGAATGCATGTTAAAAAAGGCGACAAAGTAATGGTTATTACAGGTAAAGATAAAGGCAAAACAGGAGTGATCCTAGCTGCTTTTCCTAAAAAAGATCGCGTTTTAGTTGAAGGTGTTAACATCGTTAAAAAACACGTGAAACCTAACCAACTTAATCCACAAGGTGGAATTGTCAGCCAAGAGGCAGCAATTCACGTTTCGAACGTAATGCTAATTGATCCTAAATCTGGCGAGCCGACTCGCGTAGGTTATAAAGAAGAAAACGGCAAAAAAGTTCGTGTAGCAAAAAAATCAGGTGCAGTAATCGATAAATAAGTTTAAAAGAGAAGGGAGGTACAAACATGAACCGCCTAAAAGAAAAATACGAAAATGAAGTTTCTAAAGCTCTTATGAGCAAATTCGAATACACTTCAACAATGCAAGTACCAAAAGTTGAAAAAATCGTTGTCAACATGGGTGTTGGTGACGCTGTTCAAAACTCAAAAGTTCTTGATGCAGCTGTTGAAGAATTAACACTTATCACTGGTCAAAAACCAGTTGTAACTAAAGCTAAAAAATCTATCGCTGGCTTCCGTCTTCGTGAAGGTATGCCAATCGGTGCAAAAGTTACATTACGTGGTGAACGTATGTATGACTTCTTGGACAAATTAATTTCTATTTCTCTTCCTCGTGTACGTGACTTCCACGGTGTTTCTAAAAAAGCATTTGATGGTCGCGGTAACTACACACTTGGTGTGAAAGAACAATTAATCTTCCCTGAAATCGACTATGATAAAGTTTCAAAAGTACGCGGTATGGATATCGTTATCGTTACTACTGCGAACTCAGATGAAGAAGCTCGCGAGTTGTTAACACAATTCGGTATGCCATTCCAAAAATAATATAGGGAGGCGAGAACGTGGCTAAAAAATCAATGATCATAAAACAACAACGTGGTGCAAAGTATAAAGTTCAAGACTATACTCGTTGTGAACGCTGTGGCCGTCCACACTCTGTATACCGCAAATTCAAACTTTGCCGTATTTGTTTCCGTGAACTTGCTTACAAGGGACAAATTCCTGGCGTTAAAAAAGCCAGCTGGTAATCCCCTAATTTGGGAAGGAGGTAAATTTTAATGACTATGACAGATCCAATTGCAGATATGCTTACTCGCATTCGTAATGCAAACATGGTCCGTCACGAAAAATTAGAGCTTCCAGCTTCTAATATTAAAAAAGAGATCGCTGAAATTCTTAAGCGTGAAGGTTTTATTCGTGACGTTGAATATGTTGAAGATGACAAACAAGGTATTATCCGTATCTTCTTAAAATACGGTCAAAATAACGAACGCGTTATCACAGGTTTAAAACGTATTTCTAAACCAGGTTTACGTGTTTATGCAAAAACTGATGAAGTACCTAAAGTATTGAACGGTCTAGGTATCGCTTTAGTATCAACTTCACAAGGTTTATTAACAGACAAAGAAGCTCGCGCTAAAAAAGTTGGCGGCGAAGTTCTAGCATACGTTTGGTAATTAGCAACAATAGAATGGAGGTGCAACATTAAATGTCTCGTATAGGTAAAAAACCGATCGAGGTACCTGCAGGTGTTACAGTATCTATCGATGCTGAAAACGTAGCAACTGTAAAAGGTCCAAAAGGCGAACTAGTTCGTGCTTTTAACAAAGATATTAAAATCGAACAAGAAGGAAATGTTCTTACATTAACACGTCCTTCTGAATCTAAAGAACACCGTACAAACCACGGTACAACTCGTGCTTTGCTTGCTAATATGGTAACTGGTGTTTCTGAAGGCTTTGCTAAATCTCTAGAATTAGTTGGGGTTGGTTATCGTGCTCAATTACAAGGTAAAAAACTTGTATTGAACGTTGGTTACTCTCACCCAGTAGAATTCACAGCTGAAGAAGGCATAGAATTCGAAGTACCTTCAAACACTAAAGTAGTTGTTAAAGGTATCTCTAAAGAAAAAGTTGGAGCTTATGCTTCAAACATTCGTGACGTACGTCCACCAGAACCTTATAAAGGTAAAGGGATTCGTTATGAAGGCGAATATGTTCGTCGTAAAGAAGGTAAAACAGGTAAATAATGCTGCCTAAGCATTAGAAAGGAGTGACCCTTTGTGATTACGAAACAAGATAAAAATCAAGTTCGTAAAAAACGTCATGCTCGCGTACGTGCTAAAATTTCAGGTACTACACAACGTCCACGTTTAAATGTATACCGTTCAAATAAACACATCTACGCTCAAATCATTGACGATACTCAAGGCGTAACACTTGCTTCAGCTTCAACTATGGATAAAGATTTTGAAGGAACTGCAAGCAATGTGGAAGCTGCAACAAAAATTGGTGAAACAATCGCTAAACGTGCTGCGGAAAAAAATATCAAAGCTGTTGTATTTGACCGCGGTGGTTACTTATATCATGGACGCGTAAAAGCTTTAGCTGAAGCTGCTCGCGCAAACGGTTTAGAATTTTAATAAGAAGGAGGTACACTTTTCATGGGTCTTAATATTGACGCAAACAATCTAGAACTTGAAGAACGCGTTGTTACTATCAACCGCGTTGCTAAAGTTGTAAAAGGTGGACGTCGTTTCCGCTTCACTGCACTAGTTGTAGTTGGAGATCGTAATGGCCATGTAGGTTTTGGTACTGGTAAAGCACAAGAAGTACCTGATGCAATTCGCAAAGCTGTCGAAGATGCTAAGAAAAACCTTATTGAAGTTCCACGTGTTGGTGGTACTACACCTCACTTAGTAATTGGAAACTTTGGTGCAGGCCATATTATGATTAAACCTGCTGCTCCTGGTACAGGTGTTATCGCTGGTGGTCCAGTACGTGCCGTACTTGAACTTGCTGGTATTACTGATATTCTTTCTAAATCTTTAGGTTCAAACACACCAATCAACATGGTTCGTGCTACTATTAAAGGTTTATCTGAATTAAAACAAGCTGCTGAAGTTGCAAAACTTCGTGGTAAATCAGTAGAAGAACTATTAGGTTAAGGGAGGGAAATAACATGTCAAATAAACTAGAAATTACCCTCACTAAAAGTTTAATTGGTGCTAAACCAGCACAACGTAAAACTATCGAAGCATTAGGTTTACGTAAAATGCATCAAACTGTTGAACACGCTGACAACGAAGCTATTCGCGGTGCGATCACTAAAGTTGCTCATTTAGTAACAGTTACTGAAAAATAATTTTAAATTTAATAACAAGGAGGTGCCATCTAATGAAACTTCATGAGTTAGAACCAGCTACTGGTTCACGTAAAGAACGTAACCGTGTAGGTCGTGGTATTGCGACTGGTAATGGTAAAACTTCTGGTAGAGGTCAAAAAGGTCAAAAATCACGTTCAGGCGGCGGCGTACGCCCTGGATTTGAAGGTGGTCAAAACCCACTTTTCCGTCGTCTACCAAAACGTGGATTCACTAACATTAACCGTAAAGAATACGCTATTGTTAATCTTGATGCGTTAAATCGTTTTGAAGAAGGCACAGAAGTTACACCAGCTTTACTTATTGAAACTGGCGTAGTGGGCAAAGAAAAAGCAGGTATCAAAGTTCTTGGTAACGGAACTCTTGATAAAAAGCTTACTGTCAAAGCTCATAAATTCTCTGCATCTGCAAAAGCAGCAATTGAAAATGTCGGCGGAAACATTGAGGTGATTTAATGTTTCGAACAATCTCTAACTTTATGCGCGTGAGAGATATAAGAAATAAAATCATTTTCACCCTTTTGATGTTGGTGGTTTTCCGTATAGGATCATTCATTCCAGTACCAAATGTAGACGCTGAAGTATTACAACAAACTGATCAATATAGCTTGGTTGGTTTCTTGAATACTTTTGGTGGTGGAGCACTTAAAAACTTCTCTATTTTTGCGATGGGGATTATGCCTTACATTACGGCATCAATTATTGTTCAACTGTTACAAATGGATGTTGTGAAGAAGTTCACCGAGTGGTCAAAACAAGGTGAAGTTGGGCGTAAAAAAAACGCTCAATTTACACGCTATTTTGCAATTGTCCTTGCATTTATTCAATCAATCGCTATGTCTTACGGTTTTAACCGTATGTACGGCGGTTCATTGATTAGAGAAGAAGGCGTAATGACTTACTTAACAATTGCAATCGTGTTAACTGCAGGTACAGCATTCTTATTATGGCTAGGCGAACAGATTACAGAAAAAGGTGTTGGAAATGGTATTTCCATTATTATCTTCGCTGGGATCGTTGCTGCGTTACCTACAACAGTGAACCAAATCTATGCTCAACAATTTGAAAATGCTGGTGAACAATTATTTATCAACATTATTAAACTTGTAATTATTGCATTAGCGGCTTTAGCAATTGTAATTGGAGTCATTTATGTTCAACAAGCAAATCGTAAAATTCCAATTCAATATGCAAAAGGTTCAGGTGCACAACGTGGTGTTCAACAATCGCATCTTCCATTGAAAGTTAACTCTGCTGGGGTTATCCCAGTAATCTTTGCTGTTGCATTTCTTGTAACACCTAGAACGATTGCTACTTTCTTTGAAGATAATAAAATTACTGGTTTTATTGAAAGAACGTTTGATTATTCTCAACCACTAGGAATGATCTTATATGTAGCGTTAATCGTTGCGTTTACGTATTTCTATGCGTTCGTTCAAGTTAATCCAGAAAAGGTTTCAGATAATCTTAAGAAACAAGGTGCTTATATTCCGGGCATACGTCCAGGTAAAAGTACACAAGATTATTTAACTTCTGTTTTATATCGCTTAACATTTGTAGGTGCTATTTTCTTGTCAGTTGTGGCAGTTCTTCCAATTTTGTTCATCAATATTGCAAATCTACCATCATCTGCACAAATTGGCGGTACTAGTTTGCTAATCGTAGTTAGTGTTGCACTAGAAACGATGAAACAATTAGAATCTCAACTTGTAAAACGACACTACAAAGGTTTTATGAAATAAAAGTCGGTTTTTTGGAACGTTATTCGTTCCTAAAAACCTTCATACTAATATTTGGGGGCAGTCCGTATGAATATCGTTTTAATGGGTTTGCCTGGTGCTGGTAAAGGTACTCAAGCAGATAAAATTATTGAGAAATACGATATCCCTCATATTTCTACAGGCGATATGTTCCGTGCAGCTATTAAAAATGGTACGGAATTAGGGCTAAAAGCTAAATCGTTTATGGATAAAGGTGCTTTGGTACCTGATGAAGTAACGATTGGTATCGTTCGTGAACGATTAAGCCAACCTGATTGTGATCAAGGATTTCTATTAGATGGTTTCCCACGTACTACTGGTCAAGCTGAGGCTTTAGATGGAATTCTAACGGATCTTGGAAAAAAAGTAGAACATGTTATTAACATCGAAGTAGAAAAAGAAGAATTGGTCAAACGTTTAACAGGTCGTCGCATCTGTAAAGTATGTGGCTCTTCCTATCATCTAGTTTTCAATCCTCCTAAAGAGGAAGGAAAATGCGATAAAGATAGAGGAGAACTTTATCAAAGAGCAGACGATAATCCGGAAACGGTCACTAACCGTCTGGAAGTAAATATCAAGCAATCTCAACCATTACTTGATTTTTATGGTAAGAAAAATGTTTTAACTAACATTAATGGTCAGCAAGATATCAATGTTGTATTTGCTGATATTGATGCTCTATTAAAAGGCAACCGCAACTAATACCCGATGAAGTGCGCAGATATCTGCAATCGCGGGAGTATGTGGTAGCATAGCGAAAATTCATTTTCGAGAGCTGCAAAAGCATATTGTACCCGGTCTATGCACTGAAGAATTATTTGTATCTTTTGGATACCATATATATCCTTGATGCATTCTTTATTCTGAAAGGGTATAATGAGTTTCGTGGAAAAGTATCTGTGTAAACGGGTATGCAGGATCTCATCCAGGGTAGCCGGGGAGCGTGTGAGAATCAGGTAAACCCTGCATCTATTATCTTGGTTCGAGAAGCGAAGCCTGATGAGCGTCTTTCGAACATCTCTCATACAAACCAAACATATGTTGAAAAGTAGTAAAACTTGCAGCGGATTCCGAAAGAATTTGGCGATAGTTCATGAATTGCATATAGAAGGGAGACAGGGTCGATGGCGAAAGACGATGTAATTGAAATCGAAGGCACAGTTGTTGAAACTTTGCCAAACGCGATGTTTAAGGTAGAATTAGAAAATGGTCATACAGTTCTTGCACATGTTTCGGGCAAAATCCGTATGCACTTTATTCGCATCTTACCTGGAGATAAGGTAACAATTGAGTTATCTCCATATGACTTAACTCGCGGTCGTATCACATACCGTTTTAAATAATCTTTTGCACTCCGGACCACTAAGGAGGTTAGGTTAGATGAAAGTGAGACCATCTGTGAAACCGATCTGCGAAAAATGTAAAGTTATTCGCCGACGCGGTAAAGTAATGGTAATCTGTGAAAATCCTAAACACAAACAAAAACAAGGATAATTCCAAGGAGGTGTACATCTTACATGGCACGTATTGCTGGTGTTGACATTCCACGCGAAAAACGCGTTGTAATTTCATTAACATACATTTTCGGTATCGGTAACACTACTGCTAAGAAAATTCTTGCAGATGCAGGTGTTTCAGAAGATACTCGTGTTCGCGACTTAACAGAAGACGAACAAAACAAAATCCGTGAACAAGTTGACAAATACAAAGTAGAAGGTGACTTACGTCGCGAAACTTCTCTTAACATTAAACGCTTAATGGAAATCGGTTCTTACCGAGGTATGCGTCACCGTCGCGGTTTACCAGTACGCGGACAACATTCTAAAAACAACGCACGTACTCGTAAAGGTCCTCGTAAAACTGTAGCTAACAAGAAAAAATAATAGGTAAAGGAGGTTTATTCTTAACATGGCACGTAAACAACAAACTCGTAAACGTCGTGTGAAAAAAAATATCGAATCAGGTATTGCACACATCCGTTCTACATTTAATAACACAATTGTAACCATTACAGATATGCAAGGTAATGCTGTTTCTTGGTCTTCAGCTGGTGCACTAGGTTTCAGAGGTTCTCGTAAATCTACACCATTCGCTGCACAAATGGCTGCTGAAACTGCTGCTAAAGCATCATTAGAACATGGTTTAAAATCTTTAGAAGTAACTGTTAAAGGTCCTGGTGCAGGTCGTGAAGCTGCTATCCGTGCACTTCAAGCTGCAGGTTTAGAAGTTACAGCTATTAAAGATGTAACTCCAGTTCCTCATAATGGTTGCCGCCCACCAAAACGTCGTCGTGTATAATAGTTGCAACTCTTGTTTTTATTGAGTAAACTTTTTATACGCAAATGGATAATATTTTTTGAATGATTGTTTGACATTCGATTTAAATGGAAATAATACCATATATTCGATGTTTTGAAGGAGGGTAAATTGAATGATCGAAATTGAAAAACCAAAGATTGAAACCGTAGAGATCAGTGATGATTTAAAATACGGCAAATTTGTTGTAGAACCACTTGAACGTGGGTATGGAACTACTTTGGGTAATTCACTACGTCGTATCCTTCTGTCTTCTTTACCAGGAGCTGCTGTAACTTCAATTCAAATTGACGGCGTACTACACGAATTCTCTACTATTGAAGGCGTTGTAGAAGATGTTGCATCAATTATTTTGAACATTAAAAAGCTAGCTTTGAAAATCTACTCTGACGAAGAAAAAGTCATTGAAATTGATTTTAAAGGTGACGGGGTTGTAACTGCTGCGGATATTACGCATGACAGTGATGTAGAAGTATTAAACCCAGATCTATATATTGCAACAGTTGCTAATAATGGTCATCTTCGTATGCGTATGTATGCGCAACGTGGACGTGGATACACTCCAGCTGATCAAAACAAACGTGAGGATCTTCCTATCGGCGTGATCCCGATCGACTCTATTTACACTCCAGTTTCACGCGTCAACTACACAGTTGAAAATACTCGAGTTGGACAATCATCTGACTACGATAAACTTTCACTTGATGTGTGGACAGATGGCAGCATCGGTCCAAAAGAGGCGATTTCGCTCGGAGCGAAAATATTAACCGAGCACTTAAATATCTTCGTTGGTTTAACAGATGAAGCAAAAACTGCTGAAATCATGGTTGAAAAAGAAGAAGATCAAAAAGAAAAAGTTCTAGAGATGACTATCGAAGAACTAGATCTTTCTGTTCGTTCTTACAACTGCCTAAAACGCGCTGGTATCAATACTGTTCTTGAACTTGCTAACAAGTCTGAAGACGATATGATGAAAGTACGTAACTTAGGACGTAAATCATTAGAAGAAGTAAAAGCGAAGTTAGAAGAGCTTGGTTTAGGGTTACGAGAAGAAGACTAAGCGACTATAAAGATATGTAGGATCAGTAATTGAACGAAGGAGGGAAACATCCATGGGTTACAGAAAACTTGGACGTACAAGTTCTCAACGTAAAGCTTTGTTACGTGATTTAGCAACTGACTTAATCATTAACGAACGCATTGAAACAACAGAAACTCGTGCGAAAGAATTACGCTCAGTAGTTGAAAAAATGATTACTTTAGGTAAACGCGGTGACTTACACGCTCGTCGTCAAGCTGCAGCATTTATCCGTCATGAAGTAGCAACTTCAACTGATGCTGAAGGTAATGAATCTACAGTTTTTGCACTTCAAAAATTGTTTGATGATGTAGCACCACGCTACGCTGACCGTCAAGGCGGTTATACTCGTATTATGAAAATGGGACCTCGCCGTGGTGACGGTGCACCTGTTGTTGTAATTGAATTAGTTTAATTATAACGATTGGGAGAGGGTGTACTTGTTCACAACAATATGAACTTACACCCTCTTTTTTTCAAAAAGAAGATTTATACGACAAATTTAAAAGCTGAGCGTTATGATGAGCAGACATAAGTGCTGTCTCGTTTAGCTCTACGCACCCCATTCACGTTTAAGGTCTGAGCAACCTTTGAACGGGAGATATCCAATTAGCGCGTTTCTCTGAATGGGGTGCGCGCTTTTTTATTTTTATTTTGATAATTTTTAAAATTCGACTTTAGCCTTATTGGACAAAGTCGTATTTTTTTTAAGAAACGTTATTTCCAACTAGTAATCATACATAAAACAGTGTAAGTTATAGAAGAGTAGAGCCTAGGATAGTCTAGCGAGAGGAGTTAAAACAAATGCATGAAATTCTATCACTGAATAATGTGACTTATACATATGCACCAGAAGAACCTCAAGTGAAAAATGCAGTAGAAGATGTTTCTTTCCATGTAGCAGAAGGTGAGTGGATTGCTATTGTAGGACACAATGGATCGGGTAAATCCACTATTGCGAGACTTATTAACGGTCTCCTTTTTCCTCAGAGTGGAACTGTGAAAGTGATGGGGAAAGTATTAAATGAAGAAAATTTATGGAATTCTCGTTCTCAGATGGGAATGGTGTTCCAAAATCCTGACAATCAATTCGTAGGTGCTACTGTACAAGATGATGTAGCATTTGCTTTAGAGAATAATGGCATACCTTATAAAGAAATGGTTCAACGTGTGCATGAAGCATTAAAACAAGTCAAAATGGATGCTTTTTTAAATCATGAGCCGCAGCACTTATCTGGTGGGCAAAAGCAACGTGTTGCGATTGCAGGTGCGCTTGCATTGCAACCGCGATTGCTTATATTGGATGAGGCAACATCTATGTTGGATCCTCAAGGACGTCAAGAAGTCCTTTCAGTTGTAAGAGCATTACGTGAGAAAACAGGGCTGACGGTCTTATCAATCACCCATGATTTAGAAGAAGCTATTATGGCTGATCGTTTAATATTTATGAATGGTGGGAAAAAGTTTGCTGAAGGTACCCCATCTGAAATTTTCGCATTAGGTGATCAATTAGTTGAACTTGGTTTAGATTTACCGTTTGCGATGAAGCTTACAAAACTTTTAAAAGCCGAGGGTGTACAACTTCAAGGTGAACATATGACGGAAGAACAGTTGGTGAATGATTTATGGATATCGAACTTCAAAAAGTAAGTTTTGCATATGCGCCGAATACTCCTTTTGAGAAAAGGGCGTTATTTGATGTAGATTTAACTATTCCTTCAGGTAGTTATCAAGCGATTATCGGCCATACCGGTTCAGGCAAATCGACGATATTACAGCATTTAAATGCATTATTGAAACCAACAGATGGATCAGTACGCATTGGTGATAAAACAATTAATGCTGGTAAGAAAGAAAAAGATCTACGACCAGTACGTCAAAAAGTAGGTATTGTCTTTCAATTTCCAGAGCATCAATTATTCGAAGAAACTGTACTAAAAGATATTATTTTTGGACCTATGAATTTTGGTGTACCAGAACAAGAAGCTATTAAGAGGGCACATACTTTATTACAGCTTGTAGGCCTTCCAGAATCAGTTCTTGAGAAATCACCTTTTGACTTATCAGGCGGTCAAATGCGTCGAGTTGCTATAGCTGGTGTTTTAGCAATGGAGCCAGAAGTGATTGTTTTAGATGAGCCAACCGCAGGGTTAGACCCAAGAGGCCGTATGGAGATTATGGAATTGTTCTATCAGTTGCATCAAGAAAGACATTTAACAACCATTCTCGTAACGCATAGTATGGAAGATGCAGCACGTTATGCAGATCATATTGCAATTATGCATGAAGGTCGTTGTGTATTAACGGGTAGTCCAGAGGAGATCTTTAGTGACGCAGAGCAATTAGCCAATTATCGTTTAGAACTGCCTCATATAGTCCATTTTCAACATCAATTTGAAAAGAAAATAGGTCGTAAGCTTCCAAATGTTTGTTTAACTGAAGAAGAGTTGGCAAAGTCAATTGCGCAATTGCTACGAGAGGAGCGTGATTGTCAATGATGGATAAAATGATTTTTGGACGTTTCATACCAGGAGATTCGTTTGTTCATAGATTGGATCCACGCTCGAAACTAATATTTGTATTTGCCTTTATCATTGTAGTTTTTTTAGCGAATAATACGCCTACATATATAGCGCTATTCGCCTTTACATTACTAATCATTTTAATGTCTCGGATTAAATTATATTTTTTAATTAATGGATTAAAGCCTATTATAATCTTGATGGCCTTTACCTTTTTATTGCATATATTCTTTACAAAAGAGGGACCACTAATCTTCGAATGGAAGTTTATCCATATTTACGAAGAAGGTCTTAGACAGGGTATATACATTTCAATTCGTTTCTTAGTTCTGGTTTTTGTAACATCAGTCTTAACTTTAACGACCTCACCTATTTCGATTACTGATGGGATGGAAGTGCTTTTAAATCCTCTTAAAAAGTTAAATCTTCCAGTACATGAATTAGCATTAATGATGTCGATATCTTTACGTTTCATACCAACATTGATGGATGAGACAGACAAGATTATGAAAGCACAGATGGCAAGAGGTTCCGATATTACCACGGGTCCTGTTAAAGAAAGAATAAAAGCGGTAGTACCATTACTAGTGCCCCTCTTTGTTAGTGCATTTAAACGAGCAGAAGACTTAGCTACTGCTATGGAGGTTCGTGGTTACCGTGGAGGGGAAGGAAGAACCCGTTATCGCCAGTTGAAATGGCGATTAGGAGATACTTTAGCACTTCTCTTTATCGTGGTAATGGCAGCTATATTAGTGTACTTGCGTAGTTAAAAGAAATAGGAGATTGCTTAATATGAAAAGAAGAATCAAAGCTACAATTGCATATGACGGTACTAATTTCTCAGGATATCAAGTGCAACCGAAGCAAAGAACTGTACAAGAGGAAATTGAGAAGGTACTTACAAAAATGCATAAAGGCGAAATTGTTCATGTGACAGCTAGTGGTAGAACAGATGCTAGAGTACATGCAACGGGACAAGTCATTCATTTTGATACTACATTGTCTATTCCTGTTGATCGTTATGCCCGTGCGCTAAATGTGCAATTACCTCAAGATATTCGTATATTGAAAATAGAAGAGGTTTCTGCTGATTTTCACGCACGTTATAGTGTACATGGGAAAAGATATCGTTATATTTGGTCTTGTGAGGATATACAGAGCCCATTTAGGAGATTTTATGTTACACACACTAATGGGATGAAGCCAGATGTTGCAGCAATGGAGGAAGCAGCACAGTATATCCTAGGGACACATGATTTTTCATGTTTCTGTGCCGCAAACACAAGCGTAAAGGATAAAGTACGTACAGTCTCTTCGTTAACATTCGAGTGGCATGGAGAAGAATTGCATATGGTTATTGAAGGAAATGGCTTTTTGTATAATATGGTACGTATTATTGCTGGTACATTATGGGAAGTTGGGATTGGCAAGCGTAAGTCTGCACAATTAGCTGAGATTATTGCTTCTATGGATAGAGGAAAGGCCGGCAAAACTGCGCCAGCACAGGGTTTATACCTTGAAAACGTGCACTATGAAGATTGAAGCAACATTTCCAGGCGTTTTTTGTGAAATACTTGACTTACATTGCTATATGTTGTAAGATGACATATGGTATTTTCATTACCCCACAAGATAAGCCCCGAATCTTAGCTTTTGAGGATAAAGAAAACAATTGGAACAGAGTAATAGAAACAATTTGAAAATTGTAGGAGGATACTAAAATGCGTACAACATTCATGGCTAAAGGTCACGAAGTAGAACGTAAATGGTTAGTTGTAGACGCTGAAGGCCAAACTCTTGGTCGTTTAGCTTCAGAAGTAGCTGCTCTTTTACGTGGTAAACATAAAGCAATCTATACACCAAACGTTGACACAGGTGATCACGTGATCATTCTCAACGCTGATAAAATTGAGTTAACTGGTAACAAATTAAAAGGTAAAATTTACTACCGTCATACTCAATTTGCTGGCGGTTTAAAAACTCGCACAGCAGGCGAAATGAAAGAAAAATACCCAACTCAAATGTTGGAATTAGCAATCAAAGGCATGCTTCCTAAAAACTCTTTAGGTCGTCAAATGTTCAACAAACTACACGTTTATACTGGTTCTGAACATCCACATGCTGCACAAAAACCTGAAGCTTACGAGCTTCGCGGATAATAATTAGAGGAGGATACAACCTTGGCACAAGTTCAATATATCGGCACTGGTCGTCGTAAAAGCTCAACTGCCCGCGTACGTTTAGTACCAGGCGAAGGCAAAATCGTTATCAACAACCGCGACGTTGAAAACTACGTCCCATTCGCATCTTTACGCGAAGTTATTAAACAACCATTAGTAGCAACTGAAACTCTTGGTAGCTATGATGTTTACGTAAACGTAAATGGTGGTGGCTTTACAGGTCAAGCTGGCGCAATCCGTCATGGTATCGCTCGTGCGTTACTAACAGTTGACCCTGATTTCCGTCCAGCACTTAAATCAGCAGGTTTACTTACTCGTGACCCTCGTATGAAAGAACGTAAAAAATACGGTCTTAAAGGTGCTCGTCGTGCACCACAATTCTCAAAACGTTAATATTTCTTATATATCAGCGTTTTCAAACCCTTTCTCGTTTTCTCGAGAAAGGGTTTTTTGCGTTTTAAAACCAATTGGGTGTTCATAAGGTACTTATATTTGTAAGTGAATGGTAAAAGCCTTTTTAATCGATTGAAGTAAATATAGATGATTTTCTATATTGAATAGAATATATAGTATCTCCTTTTTACAAAGAAAAAACGCATAGTCGTTAAAAGATATTCAGAATATAACTGATACTTATCAAATAATATATATTAAAGTTGATTTGCTTATGTATTTCTATCAATTAAAGTTGGCTAATATCATGGATAGAGGTTCATTAAATGAAACGGTATATACACTCTCAATCTGGCATATGTTAGTGTAAAAGGTGGTGTCTATGATTGAAACGTTGGCTCATATGGAGTGTAGTATTAGTAGCTTGTATACTACTAGTTGTTTATGAAACAAAAGCATCTAATCGTGGTTTCTTCATTTCAGAAACTTTAGGAGGAGTCAAAATTGCAATAGATGCTGGTCATGGCGGAATTGATGGTGGGGCTTCTACGTCTGAACTAATTGAGAAGGATGTAACACTGGCTATTTCAAAAAACGTGGAAAAGCTATTAAAGAAAAAAGGTGCAACAGTGATCATGACGCGCACAAAGGATGAGGATGTAATTGCAGAGCATAAGCCTGATGCAGACTATTCAACACTTAGGGAAAGAAAAAAAGAAGATATTTTCTTAAGGGAAAGAATAGTAAATGAGGCCAAGCCGGATCTTTTCCTGAGCATTCATGCAAATGCTATTCCACAATCAAAGTGGCGTGGTGCTCAAGTATTTTATCATAAGGACGGCCATCCGGCGGGCGAACTTTTAGCTAAAGCGATTCAAAGTTCTATAAAAGAGAATCTAAAGAATACTGATCGTGAAGCATTAGCTATAAAACAAGTGTATTTACTGAAAAAAGCTACAATGCCATCAGTTCTAGTAGAAACGGGCTTTTTAAGCAATCCAGAAGAAGCGGAATTACTGTCTTCATCAGATTATCAACAAAAAATGGCAGAAGCAATAGTAGAAGGGATTGAGCGTTACTCTGATTCGATTGTAGAATGAGTAGCGTATTAATACCTTTTTGAAAGCGTTATGATATACTAAAATCGAAATGATAATTGAAGGAGTGTCTACAGTGATTAATGAACAACAAGTTCGAGAATTAGTTGGAGCATTAAAAGATCCTTTTTTACATAAAACATTAACAGAAACTGGCGGTATTGTTGAAGTTTCTATTAAGGAAGAGAAAGAACATGTTAGTGTAAAAATTGCGATTGCAAAGACAAATACACCCGAACAACTTACGCTTCAAATGGAAATAGTAAATGTATTAAAAGGTGCAGGATGTAAAACTGTCGGTATTCGATTCTCAGAACTCTCACCAGAAGCTATTGAAAAATTCCGTGGTACTGCAACTCGTGCAGATGCACAGGATTTATTGTCACCATTGAATAAAGTCAATTTTATTTCAATTGCATCTGGTAAAGGTGGCGTTGGTAAATCAACTGTTGCTGTAAACTTAGCTGTAGCATTATCTCGATTAGGTAAAAAAGTGGGTCTAATCGATGCAGATATTTATGGCTTTAGTGTTCCTGATATGATGGGTGTACAAACTATGCCTGTTGTTAAAGAAAATCGCATTATTCCAGTTGAACGTTTTGGTGTCAAAATGATTTCAATGGGATTTTTCGTGGAAAATAATGCACCAGTAGTATGGCGTGGTCCAATGTTGGGTAAAGTATTAGATCAATTCTTCCGCGATGTAGAATGGGGAGACCTTGATTATTTACTATTAGACTTACCACCAGGTACAGGTGACATAGCTTTAGATATTCATCAAATGTTACCTGAATCAAATGAAATCGTTGTTACTACTCCACACCCTACAGCAGCATTTGTAGCAGCTCGTGCTGGGGCAATGGCGATAAAAACTGAACATAACATTTTAGGTGTTATCGAAAATATGTCTTGGTTCCAATCTGAAGTATCAGGGGAACGAGAATATGTATTTGGTCAAGGTGGAGGTCCTAAACTAGCGGATGAGCTTCGTACTGATCTTCTTGGACAAATTCCTTTAGGTCAACCAGATTGGAATGAAGTTGACTTTGCTCCATCTGTATATGCTAAAAATCATCCAACAGGACAAACATATTTAGAGATTGCACAACGTGTAATTGATAAATTAGATAAAGAATAATGATAAAAAGGATGTATCTTAAAGTGAAGGTCACTTTAGATACATCCTTAAATTTTTTACTTATCCTTGTCCTTGTCCTTTTTCTCCAGAAGAACTACCTCCGCCGCCACCACCGGATTGTGATTTTTCATCACCAGTTTTTTCACCCGCAGATTGAATGAGTTTCGTCCATTTTTCTTGCATTAAAGGGCTATTGATAACCTCGACAATTACTTTCTTTAATTCCTCTTTTGAGTTCGATGATTTCATAATTTTTTCAAGCTGTTTTTGCATATCGGGCTGTGAGAAGAATTGTTCTAAGTCTTTTTGGAAAGTATCATCTTTCATCAAATCTTTCATCAGATTTTGCTGTTCTTTTTTCATGCTTTTTGCAAAGGTTTCACGGAACTTAGGATCTTCAAATTGCTTTTTCCAATATTCTTCAGCTTTTTTAGACATCAACGTTTCTTGAACAGCTTTGTTCACGTCATCATGCTCTAAAACAAGTAAATCCTTCATCGTTGGATCTTCTAATAACTGTCGAATCACTTTTTTACCTTCCTCTGTTTGTAAGGCATCAAGTGTTGACTTCTTTATATCATCATAAGATTGGCTCTGTTGGGGGGCAGCGGAACAACCAGATAAAATAACAAATAGAAGTGTAATAATAATGTGCTTTTTGTACATATTGCTTCCCTCGCTTTAGCGTAGTTGTTTCAATTATTGTTCACAATTCTTAATGGAATATGTATGAAATGCGGTGATAAATAGATTTTTTCGAAATTCGTTGATAGAATGGAACAAGAACTTGAAAAAACGGAGGCAGTTTAATCGTGACGATACGAAATTGGTTTAAATTTGCTTTAAGAGCCCTCATTATTGGTGGCGTTGTCACTGGATTGATGAGCTTGATCGTACGTTGGGGAGATTTTTATGCTCAACATGTTTCAAATGGTGAATGGGGAGAGGCTCTTTTCGGTTTACTGTGGTTTGTGTTCCTAGGCTTTACAATGAGTATGGTTTGTCAAATGGGGTATTTTGCATATTTAACAGTCCATCAAATCGGTGTTAATATTTGCCGCTCATTGACTTTATGGAACTGGGTACAATTATTATTGATGCTCGTGGCTTTAGTCGATGTTGTTTTATTCCGTTTTAAGCCATATGCACATAACGCTAGTGATTGGCTTCTTTACATAGGTTTATTGCTATTATTGATTGTAATTGCTACTTTAACTGCTATTAAGAAAGTGAAAATGACTGGTAAAAAGCATATTTTAATTTCCGCATTATTCTTTATGATTTTTGTCAGTATAATTGAATGGCTTATTGCATTATGGGTACGTTCATCTGGAGGTAACGAGTACATTACATTGTTATTATTCCCGATTCTTGCTGTTAATGCATTTCAACTTCTTGAATTACCGAAGTATAATGCGAAGTCAGCTGAGGATTTAATGAAAAGAGAAGAACGTCGGGCTACTCGAAGAAAATTAGAAGGAAATAAGGCAAAGTAAAATAAAAAGGCTGTTTCATAACGAATGATTGTTATGAGATAGCCTTTTTTATTATCCCAAATATCTTGTAACATTTCTAAATGCTATGAATAATATGGGAGGGCGGGTTAAGGATAGCTCTTCGTTTTGAGTGAATATCCAAATATAGTTTCTTCAATCGATTGGAATGAATTATTTTGGATTAATTGATTAATGTTTTGCAATTTTATCCTTTCTTCTTGATGATAGGGTATAGATACTATGTCACCATGTACTAGCTTTAACTTGCTATTGTCAGTTTGTATTTTAGAAGCGCCAAGCATATTAATTTGTTCTTTCCATAATACCTTTATAACGTCTGGTGAAAAAACATAATCCTTTGTTCTAAACCAAAGAGGCGGCTTTTTCATAATTGAGTTAAAAGTACTGATATCTTTTTTAAGTTGAGAAGGATTTGCCTCATAGAACTCACTGCTTTTTCCTAGCAAGCCTATTGGGATGTTTTTTGTTTTAATCATTTTTACTAGTGTTGGAGATCTCTCTAATAATTCGGGATCTACCATTAGTAATGGATACGGTGCTTCTACTTCGTTTAACCATTCGATAAATTTTGCATCAGCATAAGATAAATCAATAGTTAATGACATACCATAGTTGCCTTTTGTAATAATATTAGGTTCGTTAGTTAAACGAAAAACCTCTGATATTGTACCTTTTGAAGGTATAAACATTAACAATAAAGCCATCATAATAAGAGTTGATATAATTATTCTTTTAATCAGAACACTCACCTCGTCAATATATATATGATTGGAGAATGTTATTTAAAACTTTTTTGATATAAAGTGTTGACATATATATATAAACAGCGTATAGTTATCAACGTTGACTCGCAATGAGAAAACAAATCAAAAAAATATAAACTTATAAATCCTGAAAAAACTTCTTGACTTTTGAAAATGGATATGATAAGATAT
>NZ_CAKQBI010000008.1:0-144581 GCF_934216135.1 uncultured Rummeliibacillus sp.
TTGACCACTCAAGCATCATACAAGAGGGCTTTTTTGTTTTCAAGTCCCCGAAAATACTTCTAACAGGAATGCTCCTTTAATTAAAAACATGATTTATATTCTTATAATAATTAGCATTAACATAAATATCCAATTTTTAATTGATTATGTCTCCAAAGCATCGTTTGGTACCTTTCATAAAAAAATGTTATTCAATAATATGGTCCTATTGTTGAAGAGCACTAAACAAATTGAATAATTACAGATAAAACAGAATATCAAAAAAAGAGTAATACAGACCACCTGTTTACTCTTTTGTCTGCAATTTGTCCGCAGAATTAATTTTTTGTTTAATTTTATTTTACTTAATTTAACTCGGTTAATCTTAGAAGATAGATTCGACAAGGTGGGGTTCACAGGTTCGAGACTTGTCGGGACCTTCATTGAATGAGCCTATAAACGCTTATTTTCTGTACTCTGAAATAACAGAGATCCACCTTTCTTTTCCTTTAGGAATTAGCTACTGCAATAACCCAGATGGAAATGTTAACTGAAATAATAATTAGAAAAACTGTGTAAGTTAGATACTTATTATCCTTTTTCTTCCCTGTTTTAAAGAATAAAATTTGGAGCAGGATCAGCAAAAATCCAATACCGCCAAGTATTTTTGCAAGTAAGAACATAGACACCTTTTCTTTTTCTCTCCTTTAATTACTACTTATTAACATTGTGAATCTGCCCAGTATTGCTTATTAGAAAGAACATCTTATTAAATCTCCACCAGCATTTTAGCAACTGTTAATGCACCTGCTCCTATAGTCTATAAAACTCAAATATTCATTAATTCCTCTTTTGAGACAATACGCCAACCATACTCTTCAAGTCTTTCTATATATGTTTCTGTCTTCATTTTTTCACTTTCTAACACAAGCGGTTGTAGTGAAACAAAGCATTCGTTTGAAGCGTAATTGATTGTAACTTTAACTACTTCATATCCATTATGATAATCTGCATGGAACCCTGGATCGTCTATGATGTCCCCTTTTACGGGGCGAATATCAGATTCAAATGTTTTCATCAATAGCTTTCCAACATTATTTTCATTTCTTTCATTAATGGAAGATATAAAAATCCCTAAATTTATTTTCATCGTTATCACCTTTTTACATAAATTTTTTTTCACTTGATTTTAGGCAAGTATTACAGTATCTATAGAGTCTCAAATAGTTCCTTCCAGATCAATTAAAAATGATGCTTAAATTGTCCTTAAATTTAATAATTCTAAACCATTTCTGAAATACCTGCCTTTAATTATGTTTTTGGTCTTTAAGTCTTATATATCTTCTATTTGCTCCTCCGAAAAAATCAGGCAATTAACTATGTAAAGCAGCAAAGAGTTTTTCTAGCCATTAACGTAATTTGGAAAACTTTAAAAAAGTGTTTACAAACACCCTAAATATGGATATACTTACAAAGTAAACAAAAAATTCTTAAGGAGGTCGAATAATATGAACGTTATCGTTAAAATGATGTCATTGGTAGTAACAACTTCAGTAAAAATGAAAATTACACATTCGACCAGATCGGAATGGATCGCTTAAGTTTTTTGTAATTAAGAATACCCATACCGTAGGGAGAAGTGTGCCCCTGCGGTATTTTTGTGTCTTTTTTCACCGTAGGGGGTCTCTCTACGGTTTTTTCATTTTTCAGGGTAATTTAAGGAGGTGATAATAAATGACTTTAAATATTTTTGCTCTTACGATAACTATTTCAAAACGTGAGAACTCTCTTGAGAAAGCACTTCATAATGAAAATGTGAAAAAAATCTTTGACGAGAACCGAAGAAAAGTAGAAAATCATATTCGTATTCGTCAATATTAATTTTTGTTCAACCAAAAACATGAAAGGTGGGAATTGATATGATTTATATGATCAAAAAACGTCAGGCTGTTTTATGGATGGAGAATGACACAACCTAGCAACAGATAAAGTAATATAAAGTGGCTATTTAATTTAAAACCTCATTAAAGCTAACCCGTTCTAACCAAGGACGGGTTGCTTCAAGAGGTATCTTCACCAATAGGGCTCAATATTGAATAAAAACCTATTAGGTTAATCCAGATTAATTAAATTGATTCAACCAAGAAAGTAAATCTTTAAACATTTCGTTAGTAAACTGGTGACCAGTATTTGGATAAATATGAAAACTGCAGAACTGCGCCCTATTGTTGAAAGATCTCTAAATTTTTATTAGAGGTCTTTTATTGTGTCTAATAGAATATATTTAAAGTTTTTTCTACTATCTGTTTTATTCTTCTTAAAAACGATACCATCTATTTAAGAATAGTTCTTGATTTTTCTCTTTTACTTCAAAAGATATAGTGAAATATCGAAAATCACGGGCTGGTATTGGAGGAACTTTAAAATCAACATCAATTAAAATATCCAGTTAAAAACTGTATAGACTCCAAATACCTCCGCGAATTTTCAAGTTTATTTAGAATCCCCTCTAGTTGTCGTTGTTTAATAACTACAGGATAAATTTCGTGAACCATGCAATATACTTTGCACCTGGAATGAATAACACTTGTGCAAAAAGTGTTCCTAGTAACCTTGATGTTACCATCATAATAGATGCACTTTTTAACGTTATATATTTTCCTTTTTGATTTATCACATCATCTGCTAGAATTGAAATTTTAGGATCAATAAAGACAATAAGTAAAATTGTAGCTACTCCATTGATTAACCCTGATGCCATAACGACAGTTGTTGCTCGTTCAGGTACAATTAAAGCTGCATATAGTGCAGATAAAACTCCTATTGTATAAATTGCTGTAATCAGTATATTAATGCAAAATAATTTTATAGGTATATCCCGCCAACTCATACCTCTTAAATAAGCATATCTAGGTAGATGAATATGCTTTTTTGCTCTTCTTAAATAAGGAACTGTAAATCCTTTTTTCAATAACGCTGGTACCGATCCTCGTTCTTCTGCCAAATGAATGATAGCTCTTGAAAAAATAGCAATAAATGTTGGTAACAAAAGTAAGCCGATTATTGTACCTAATGTTGCAGCACCAATTAGAATTCGAAACTGACTCTCAACAAATTCTAAAGTATTTTCTTCTGGTGCATTATCTATTAAACTTCCGGTAAAAGGTTGTTGCATCATATTTGCCAGCCTTGATACCATTACCATGACATTGAATAGAGAAAGAGCTGATGCTAAAAGTTTTACTCTTGCCCCTGATAAACGAACTGAATACGCTAATGTTTCGATTGAATGAATGATTAAGATAAATAATGCAATCATTACTAATTGTGTTGTGAAAAATTCCAAAGACATTACCTACTTCATTTTTATTTGTTAGAAAAACTCTTCAAATTCTAGTCTAGTTTTCCTTTTTACTTATAAACGATCTTAGAACGCAATTTGTTTCGAATTTTCTGAATCCTATTAAAGGTTGCGCCCCTACCTAAAGAAAACTCAATTTTTTAAGTAATGCCCTATTTATATAGAAAAATGTTCTTCTTATTCAGCTATAAATTCGTAGGTAAGCTTCACTCCTAAATCCCCGAAAAGCGTTTCAAATGTATGTATTCACATCCACTAAATGTGTTATCCCATCGGAGCTTCTTATATCAAGCTCAAATTTTATAAGCATTTAGCGATATAAACAATCTTTTGAATAACAGGATCAACCTCTTTATTGTCTTTTATCACAAATTATTACTTTATCATGATAAATTCAACTAGAAGAACATGATCGCTATGAATTTTTTACGTGAAATATAATACGGCCTATTTCTTAATCAGATATGTGATGCACTTTTATCTTAGGCCAAATAGACTTCCAATTCTTTTTTATAATTCGTTGTTCGTAAATTGCGGTCAGTTTTTTGTTTTCTGTGAAATAGGGAGTCGGTTTCACTTCTAAGTTGAAGACATCATCTAACCCACAAGGAGCAGTAAGGACTAAATTATGATCCTTGTCTAGCTTCACTCCAAGAGCAGTCGCAGTTTCCGGAAACTTTGAAATAGCATCTTCCGAAGAAGTATAAGGAGGAAGATTATTGATGACATGCATTCTAGCTTCATTTTTTACAGACCAAGGTATATTAGGCATAAGTTTTATCAACTTATTCTCTAATTCTTTTTCAAAATCCTCATCAATTTTTGTTTTATCAAAATAGATAACATCAACATCTGGCGTTTCAGTTCTATCATTAAATTCGTGCAATGTGTCCCATATTTTTGAACGTACAAATCCTGCACAAATCCACCAATCAGGTAAATTCAAAGTGCTTGCAACTTTTATAATCTCCATCATTTTCTCATCGCATTGAATTAGCTTTATCACATCTTCTTCATTCTTTAACATCTTGCTTTTTCCCCCTTTCAGCTTCGAACATATATTCCTATTCTAGCACACAAGTATAAAAAGAAGGAATATTCCATAAATTCCTTAATATCTACATGAGTTCACAAAATTATTATTTCGTTACAGCATTTTTTAATAAAAAATGCATCTTTATAAAAAGATGCAGATACTCACTTATTCAATTAAATCCCCGACCATGTCTCGGTTGTGAGAAATTCTAAACTCTTTTAGAGACTTTAGGTAAAAAAACGTTTTTTACCGCACCTATAATTCCAGGTATCAAAAATGCGATACCAAAAAAGACTGTAAGTAAATTGAAATTTGGTGTTTCATAAAAAGTAAACCACTCTCTGAAAATTGAGGATTCAGTAATTCTTCCAAATATCGTTCCGCCAATATCTTTATAATTAGGTATCCATCCCGTTGCTTCACAAATTATAAAAAATATTTGTAACAATAAAAATACACCAATAGAAGATACCCAAGCTCTCCTCAAAAATGGAATAAGATTTTGTTTATTAGCCAAGTAATAGTCCCCCTCTCTATTAAGAAATACCATTTATATAGCTAAGAAAAAGACAAGTAATATATTTCAACATTAAACATATTTTACCTAAATATTTTAAAAATCTCTAATGTATTATTCGATTAAATGGCTTTAGACTATGCTTACTCTAGAATTGCGCCCTTTTTTTGAATAAGAATTGAACAGAAACGAAGTCTCTTCCAATAAAATTAGCTGAAACTGGACTTAATTCGAATTCTCTTGCGCAAATCGAAAGTTGGCCAACATTAATACACCGTTAGTTTGACAAGCAGCCTATTCAATTACACATTTTCTACGTACTGCGCCTTGCTTACTTTCCAAAATAGTTATGGTATAATTATCCAAAAAGAGAGGTGACAACTAAATGGGAATTGGATTTGGTGATGCATTAATTTTATTTTTTCCAATCATCTTTTACATAGCTCCCCTTATTTTCGTAATTTGGTTTCTAATTAAATTCCTTAAAGTTCAAAAAGAAAAGAATGAAATATTAAGAGCTATAGCTGAAAAGAAAGATAAGCAAAATGATTAGACAGGTAAACCTGTCTTTTTATGTCACATCACCCTTCAACTATGCATTAAAAATTCTCCTTGTCTCTAATATTTACTCTTTTATTCGAACGTTCATTCTTGTATATTTAATTTATACCAATAATTGGAGGGTGAATTATGAACTCAATCGAATTAATACTTTTGAATTTCAACGAAGTACGAAGAAGAAGCATTAAGGTTTGGACGTCTATTCCCCAAGAAAAACTACATTGGAAACCCGATATCGAAGCAATGACTTGTATTGAGATGATTAGGCATGTTCTAGAAAGCGAACATTATTACCATCTAGCTATCCAAAATCACGGCAGTCTGGCAGAGTTTGATTCTCCTTTTGAAGAGCAACCTTTTTCCACTGTAAATGAGGAATTGAAATTTGCAGAACCATTTAGAAATGACTTCTTTAAAACTATTAAATCATTTTCTGAAGAAGATTTAACAAGCATTAAAATTGATCGTTCTGATTCAGGTTACGTTCGAAGTTTGGGCGACATGTTGCTAAGAATCGCCTATCATGAATCAGTTCATACTGGACAATTGCTAGATTACTTAAGAACTGCTAAGGTTCCAAGAGTTCGAGTTTGGGATTAATTTATCCCACAGGTGTAATCACTTCTGTGTTACGCCTTTTCTTTAATTACTACGAATCATCCTTCAACTATGCAGTAAAATTCCCTTGTCTCTTCTTCAAGTAAACTGGGCTTAAATAAAAAATGAACGCTTATCCTTGTTCAAGCATAGTGCCCTTTTCTTGAATAAAAATTAAACAGAAACGAAGTCTCTTCCAATAAAGTTAGCTGAAACTGGACTTAATTCTAATTCTCTTGCCCAAACCGAAAGTTGGCCAACATGATGAATTTCATGAGCAACTATATGATGTAATATTTCACTTCTTGTATAATTATCTTCATCCCAAGGAACAGACACAAGTTTATCAATTGGTTCATCCGAATTTGTTTGTATAAACTTAACTATGTCATTACGAAATGTATCTGAGAGAGATTTAACTTTTTCTAGGGTATTATAATCATTAAACTGAATTACCATATCGTCTTTACCCTCTATAGCACGAATCCAACTATACTCCACATCAATTATATGAAAAAGGGTATTTAAAATACTTCCTACTCCTCCAATACGGTCTTTTAACAAATCTTCTGTTGTTAATTGATTACACCAGTTAAACCATTCGTCTCTTACCTGCCAGTTATACTCAAAAAATTTTATCATTGAAAACACCCCAATACTTAATTGTTAGTCTAATAAGGTATTAGCTTCTTATCCCAAAATTCCTTGTTCTTTTTAAATTAAATAGCCTAAAAATTAATGAAAGACTGCTTTTTCAATTAAATTGCCTGATTGTAGAAAATCATTTTAAAAAAAAGCACTAATTAAAATGCTTGATCTATTAAAATGATGTTAGTTTAAAATTGATTTACGAATTTAAAAATTACTGTTCTCTTTTTTCAACAAATAACAAAAATAGTGTTGCCAGTGGACCTACTACAAGAGATAGTAAAAACCAGTTTAACCCCGTCCTATTCTTCCCTTGTGCAAGTGCAGCATTTATCAACGCCAGTGTCCCCCAACCTACAAAATATTGGTTATCCATCGTATGTATTCTCCTTTATAGCACTTTAATTAAATAAATTATACCATCTTCATAAATTTATAGAAAAATTTCCATTTGTAATCTATTAATTATATATGAGACCATTGTTTGGAACACGGAGATTGTTAGATTGACATTTGTCCATCAAATTAGGGGCTTTTATTTCCTTTTGGGATGGATTTATTTTTTTCGGGGTTGTTTATATCTTTTTTGGGTGTCTTTATTTCAGGTGGTTTTGTTTATTTCCAAATTAGGGGCTTTTATTTCTTTTTTGAATGGGTTTATTTCTTTTTAGGGATGTTTATTTCTTTTTTGGTTGTTTTTATTTCTTGTAGTGCAAAAAAGGATAGATAGAGCGAATTTCTTCAAGCTCTTCTATCCTTTAGGTGTTTGCTAAAGATCTTTCCTATACGATAAACGCAAAGTATGAAAGGAATAATAAACAAAGTACATACATAATTGGATGAACTTCTTTATAACGTTTTTGTGCTACTAAACATATTGGATAAAAAACAAAGCCTAATCCAATACCGATTGCCACACTAGATGTTAGAGGCATCATAATAATTGTTAAAAATGATGGAATAACAATTTCTAACTTCGTCCATTCGATATTACGGATTTGCATTGCCATTAATGCACCTACAATAATCAATGCAGCTGAAGTTACTTCGACTGAAATAACGCTAACAATTGGCGAGAAGAACAAAGCAACTAAGAAACAAGCTGCAATAACGACAGATGTAAAGCCGGTTCTTCCTCCGACAGCAATACCAGCAGAAGATTCAACACTTGTAGCAGGTGTTGATGTACCTAAGATAGCACCAATGACACCAGCAGTTGAATCGGCAAGTAATCCTTTTCCGATATTCGGAATTTTGTTATCTTTCATCATACCTGCTTGGCTCGTTAATCCAATTAATGCACCAGCTGTATCAAAGAAAGCAACGATTAAGAACGTGAAGATAACTGTCAATGTTTCTGGGGTAAAAATTTCATCTAAATGGCCAAACACGACACCAAATGTTGGTTTAATGCTTGGGATACTGCCAACAACTGATGAAGGAACATCGATTAAACCAAAAATCATACCAATAATCGTTGTAATGACCATACCGTAGAAAATACCGCCATTGATGCCACGTACTAGCATAATGATTGTAATAATAAGACAAATAACGGCTAGTAACGTCATTGGTGAAGTTAAATCGCCAAGCGCAACAAATGTGTCTTTATTGCCGACAATAATGCCACCATCTTTTAAGCCGATAAATGTGATGAAGAATCCAATACCGGAAGCGATTGCATATTTTAAATTCTGTGGAATAATATTAATAATTTTTTCTCGAATTTTAAATAAGCTTAATAGTGTAAAAATGATTCCTGCAACAAAAACACCAGTTAAAGTAATTTGCCAGTCAATACCCATTCCGATACACACAGAAAAAGTGAAGAATGAGTTCAATCCCATACTAGGTGCAATGGCGATTGGGAAGTTAGCAAGTAAGCCCATAAGTAGTGTTCCGATGATCGCAGTAAGTGCAGTTGCAGTAAATACAGCCCCATGATCCATACCAGATTGGCTTAGAATAAGTGGATTGACGATTAATATATATGCGATAGATAAGAAGGTCGTTATCCCTGCTAGTGTTTCCTGCTTATAGGAAGTGTTCCGTTCTGCAAATTTAAAAAAGTTTCTCATGTTGTAGTCTCCTATTTGCTAGATTAAAGATTTGAAAGGGAATGATTCCAAAATTAGTATTACCCAATTCATTTTATTTTCCCTTTGATATTAAAAAAAACTTTGACCATAATTAGGCCAAAGTTTCTTCTACAAAACGGAATAAAAATATCATTAAAATCCCATTCCTTGTAGACAAGCTATTATCGGTAGCTGGTAGAAACTTTCAAGCCGTATTCTTGAATTTATACAAGGTTATCTATTCTTTTATTAAAAACAATAGTTGAATAATAACAAGTTAAATTTAAAACGTCAATGGTAATAAAAGATATATAAATTTTCAAAAAAGAACAAAAAGTTAACAAGATACTAGTTCTACAAAAATTACAGTAAAACAGCTCGGTACAAAATCTGAAAAATCCACAAAATGCATGTTTAAATTTGCTGTAGTATTCAAGAGCTACTATCATTAAATGAATCTGACGGTAATCGCCAGCAAGTTCTTAAAGTTACAGACAAAGAACAGAGTACTACCTAATTGTACGGTTTCATTTTTGGAACTGTACTCGTTTATATAAACATTTACTATTTTTTATAAAAACTAATATCTATAATACCTCCGGCAACTAATACCATCAAAAGAGCTACTATAAATATACTCGTTATAAATTTATATTTATAACTTGGTGTCTCTTTATTTAATCTATAAAATTTTTTTACTACATATAGCATTGTCACCGCCATAAGAAAAACAAATAAATTTAAAATAACAATCCCTGGCATTTTATTAACTCCTTCTGTCTTAAACTTAAAAATTAAAAGACTTCTGTCCTCACCAGACATAGTCTTATAATTTTTAAATGCAAAGTTCTATTAATTAACTACTATATCATAATTAAGCAACATATCCTTACTTGATTGATATATATTTACACCAATTCCAACCATGGTTACTGAACCATCTATAGCTGTTAATGTTTGGTAACCTTTCATAAAAGAATGTTATTCAAAACTAGTGAATTATTTACCGAGCGTGAAAAGACAGAAATTATTTCAATTCTAATATGATTGCATCTCTAAAAGTCCTTACGTCCTTCAAATAATCTTAGGCTCTGAACTTATTACGAATTAAATATTTCTTAGCCTTTTATATAATCCAAAACTTGCATTCGAGAATGTTACTTTGCCCCTATTTAAATTTACTTATATTGACAAAAATAACTATATGTAATAAATTTATTACATATGAAACATATTAATAGTGGTGATGAATTACTTTTGTTTTTGGAAGCTTTATCTAATCCTCATAGACTAAGAATTATTAGCATTTTGTCTAGTGGTAAACAGTATGTTAGCCAACTTGCTAGAGAACTTGGTATGAGCAGACCTCTTTTGTATTTACATTTACAAAAGCTTGAAGAAGCAAATCTTGTTTCGAATAATATGGAATTATTAGAGAATGGTAAAGCTGCGAAATACTATATGCTGAATTCTTTTGAATTACAGTTAAATGAGGACCTTATTTCAAAGTTAGAATCAACACTGACTTTCAAAAAAAATAAGAAGACGGAGGATTAAATTAATGTCTAACGGAGCTTCAAGTGTAAATGTTGGAGATGTAGTGGTAACAATCGTTACGTTCGGATTTATCGCTTTTATAATTATTTTTTTAGTTTTAATTTATAGAGCGTACAAGAAAAATGTAAAGCGTGCAGAGGAAAAATTAAGTGTTGAAAAACAACAAACATTTAATCTGCAAAAACAAGTAGACGACTTAAATGAGCGAGTAGGCAAAATCGAGAATTTGTTAAAAGAAGTAGATTAATAGCTAACAAAAAGCCTTTATCCGAATCTATTGGATAAAGGCTTTAAAGTTTCCAAAGTATGTTTGGAAACCTTTCATAAAAGAAAATTATATGACCCGTTTGAGAAATACCCCCTTTAGTCTAAGGGTATCTATAGGTGATAACGTCACACTTTATATAACGCAACTTTATTTCAGAACCACAGTTTCCTAGATTCCAAGCAGTAGCACAGTATCTATAGAGTCCGTCCAGCTCAAAAATGGCGCTATCCATATGTATTTATTAAAGGATATTGGGGATTTTTCCAATTAAAATAGTATAATAACAATTGGAGGGATAATACTAATTAGTTGGATTGGTTCTATTGTTTTAGGCATAGTTGTTTATATCACTTATCGTTTATCAAATCATTTAGAAAAGAGAATAATAGTGACTAAAAGAATTGTATTCTGCTCAACTTTAATGACCCTATTTTTGGGCATGTTCTCCATTATAATTGAAGCTATTACCAATTCAATGCCATAGATAGCATTAGGCATCCTTTTGTTTAATAGAATCGCTAACTTCTCACTCCAGAAAACGATCCTTAAACCGTAAACTTTTGGACAAGACATGGTTCATCGTCTATTAACTCTTTTCTTTCATCGAATTTAATATTTAGCTGTTTATAAACCTTCTTCCAAAATAGAATCGCGGGTTCATTTTCCTGAAGTTCAATCACAAAATACTTTCCAGGTTTTTCTTTAAATAATTTTTCTAAAGACTGCTTCGCAAATCCTTTACCCCTGAATTTATTGAGTATAAAAATATCATTTACACCAAAGTCATTTTCCTTTTTTAGAAATGGACGCTCTAATAGTAGGACAAATCCAATTATGCCCTCTTCATGCTTTATAAAATAGGAAGAAAATCCTTCTTCGTTACATAGCTTTTCTAAATCATCAAAATGAAATGAACCATCCATCCCTATATCTAAGTTTTCAGTAAATCTGGAGAGGTCATGGAGATACAGTGAATATAGATTTTTCAAAATATGAATATCTTTTTTGTGAACTTTCTCAAAAGTAGGATTCAAATCAATTTCCCCTATCTATCATATGATGATCTTTTAAGCTAATAGAAAATACGACTTAGTGAGAGATGATCCCATATTTTACACTAAGCCGTATCAAGAATCTTTACTTTTTCATTTCAAGCCCAACTAAATGATTCAAGCTGCATGTTTAGCAATTTAGCTTGAATAATGCTTCTTCTCTAAAACTTCATCATGCATTGATATTAATCGCTAATTCTTCCTTCAATCGTTCTACAGCTGCTTCTGTATTCACTTCTAAGCCTAGTTCTTTTAACGTTTCGCCTATTTTAACAATTGCTTCTTCTAGCATTTCGGTTGTGGTGTTTCCCATATGACCGATTCGGAAGGCTTTTCCTGCAAGATGCGCAAGAGAGCCTGCTACGATGACACCTTTATCGGCCAATGCTTTTCGAAATGCTGCATCATCTACCCCTTCTGGATAAAGGATGCAACTTAATGTTGGCGCTGCAATGTCTTCAGAAGCTAAAGGTTTCATGCCATAAGTGGAAAGCGCTGCTCTTACGGCTTTACCATATTGAGCATGGCGTTTGATCCGTACTGGCATAGATTCTTTCAGAACTTTTTCCAAAGCTACGTCATAAGCATATATAAGATTGACAGCTGGTGTTGCGAAATAGTTAGTCGGTTGGTCCATAACTGAACGCCAATTTTCGATATCTGCATAATAGGCAGGGATTCTTCCTAGTTGTTGACGCTTTTCTAGGGCGTTCTTTCCAAAAGCAACAATGGCTAAACCTGGTGGCACGCCAATAGCTTTTTGAGAGCCAGTTAAAACAACATCAATCGTTGCTCCCTTTTGGCCTCCATATTCTTTCGACAAATCTTCTTCTAAAGCAGCCGTTGCACAAACACCATCTACAATAGAAAGTGCGCCATATCTTTTCACTAAAGGAATCAACACGTCCAAATTCGCTGCAACCCCTGTAGAAGTATCCGCATGCGTAATCGTAACCGCTGCATAATTTGTGTTTGCTAACTTTTCTTCTACTAATGCAGGATCTAAATGTTTGCCCCATTCAGCTTGCAATACATCTACTTCAATGCCAAAAGCTTGTCCAAGTTTGATAAATCGATCGCCAAAATAGCCATTACTCAAAACTAATAGTTTCTCGCCAACAGCCACTGTATTTAATAAGGCCATTTCCATCGCAAGTGTCCCAGAACCAGCGACAATATACACTTCCCCATCCGTATTAAAAAGCTTTTTTGTGTTATCAATCGCTCTTTTGTAAATTGCCGCAAAACGTGGATCTGTATGGCCCATCGTTTCACTCGCAAGCGCATCATAAATATCATCCGTCACTGGTGTTGGACCAGGTATCAATAATAGTTCTTTATTTGTCATCTATACAACCCCCTTGTATTTCTTCCATCATATGTAATTATTTATAGGTAAGTCAACACGAAAGTATCATCTGTTTTTCTAATTCTGCTTTACCGGTTTATAGAGCTCACTACGCTCTACTAAATCGCCTCTCTTTATTCAGAAAGTATTGAAAACTTACTTAGAATTGTTGTATTCTTTAATGAATATGATTTGTATGAGGTGATTGTTTTTGAATAGTCATACGAGTGAAACGGTCGAACAAATCCGTTTCCATGAGGATGGTACTTTCCTACAGGGTGTGAAAGATTGCATTCCCACATTATTAGGATACATAAGTATTGGCTTAGCTTTCGGTGTTGTGGGGGCCGCTTCTGGATTAAAATTATATGAAATCGCATTATTGACTGTACTAGTCTATGCCGGATCTGCACAATTTATCTTTTGTGGGCTTATTTTATCTGGCACACCTTCATCTGCGATTATCTTTACCATTTTCATCGTCAACTTAAGACATTTTCTCATGAGTCTAACGGTCGCTCCGAATTTCACCAAATACTCATTAATGCGCAACATAGGCTTTGGCACATTATTGACAGATGAGACGTTCGGGGTTGCCATGACGAAAATTATGCAAACGAAGAAAATCAGTGGAAAATGGATGGACGGTTTAAATGTCACAGCCTATTTAGTGTGGATTGCCGCTTGTATCTCAGGTGCTTTTTTAGGTCAATGGATTGCCCATCCTGAGAAATGGGGATTGGACTTCGCTTTAACAGCTATGTTTGTAGCTTTACTTATCTTACAACTTGCAAGTGTGGGCAAAACGAAACTCGCAAAAAATCTTTTACTTATTGGTTTAGTTGCCCTTTGTATGTATATATTTTCATACTTCATGCCAACACATCTTGCCGTTCTTTTCTCAACAGTAATTGTGGCTACAATTGGGGTGGTGATTGATCAATGAGCAGTACTGCGATTATATGGACAATTCTAGGTTGTGCAGTTGTTACTTGGCTCCCAAGAATCATTCCATTTTTCTTCGTGCGAAGCGTCAAGTTGCCTGAAGTTGTACTAAAATGGCTTTCTTTTATACCAATTTGTATTTTAAGTGCGTTAGTTGTCGAAAATTTGCTAAATACGGATCACTCGTATGTCACGCTTGATTGGCCTGTATTTACTACATTTATTCCTACTTTGATCATTGCGATTTGGACTAAAAGTTTGTCGACTACCGTTATTGTCGGCGTTATTTCAATGGCAACTATTCGTTTTTTACTATAATAAAAATGGGCTACACATGAGATGGTAGCCCTTTTATTATTTAATGATAGAAATGACTGACTAAAATTAAAAACAATACGATCATGATCATCCATATCATCTCTATAAAATTCATCTTTTTCTGTCTTTTGTACTGCATTTGCTCCCGATATATTTGCTGAATATGTTTCTTATTTACAAATTTCATCTATGGCCCTCCTGCACGGATAAGATGAATGACTACGATTACAAAGAAAACTGCTCCACGTATTATATGCTGAATATTCTAAAAATTGTTCTCCCTTTTAATACAAAACATTCTGCAGCATGTATCATAAAACCTATATAACAAGAATATATAGTAGCTTTATGTAACTCTCTGTTAAAAAGTGTGTTATTATATAAACATACTGTTTTTGAAAAGAATTCGAATGGAAGATTTTCTTAAACAATTTTGTTTTATACAGTTCAGAATTGTTAGAATCTTCTAACTTCTATTTCTTTTTATCGGAGGTCTTGTTTATGGAGTTACTATTAGAACTAGTCATTATTATTCTAGCAACAAAAATTGCTGGATTTATAGCTACAAAATTTGGTCAACCTAGTGTTCTAGGAGAAATTATCGTCGGTATAATCATTGGTCCAGCTGTTTTAGGTTTAGTAGAAAAAAACGAACTTCTACATATTTTCAGTGAACTAGGGGTTATTTTCCTGATGTTCTTTGCTGGCATTGAAACCAATCTTAAAGATTTAACAGCCAATCTTAAATCGGCTTTATCTGTCGCATCATTTGGTGTTGTTCTTCCATTGATCGCAGGATATTTTGTTGGTATTGGATTCGGTATGGATCCTTCACATTCCCTATTCTTAGGTATTGTACTAACAGCCACTTCCGTTAGTATTTCTGTCCAAACGTTCCGTGAGTTAGGACAATTGAAAACTCGTGAAAGCGCCACAGTACTTGGTGCAGCAATTGCGGATGATATTATCGGTTTAATCTTATTAGCGATTGTTTTGAGTATCACTGTCGGTGGTACTTCGATTTCAATGGTATTGATAAAACAAGTCGTTTTCTTTGCCGTTATTATCTTATGTAATTGGAAATTGGTACCTGCAATCTCAAAATCAATTGATAAGCTTAAGATTCCGGATTTATCGATGATATTTGCTGTCGTCTTATGTTTTGGCTATGCTTACTTTGCTGATTTCATGGGCATTAGTAATATTATCGGTGCGTTCTTCGCTGGTCTAGCACTTGCAAATGACCGACATCGTGAACAATTTGAGGACAAGCTTTCTCCAACTGTCAGCGTCATTTTCATCCCGGTATTCTTTGCATATATCGGATTAAACGTGAAGTTTGACGGAATTGGCGAACATATTTGGCTAATTGTTATTTTATGTGTTGTTTCCGTACTAACGAAAATCATCGGTGGAGGTTTCGGTGCGAAGATTACTGGATTCAATATGATTTCCTCTACTCTCATCGGTACTGCCATGGTATCACGCGGTGAAGTAGCATTGATCACATCTAGTATTGGTTTGTCAAAAGGATTATTTTCTCAAGCTTACTACACACCTTTAATCATCGCGATTGTATTTACAACGATCATAACACCACCATTATTAAAAATTTGTATCAATAAAAAAGTGCAATATGAAGCTTCTAAACAAGCTTAAAATGCTCGAACATGAAAAAGCTCGTTTCTAAATAGAAACGAGCTTTTTTCTGTATTTGTTAATGGATGCGATATACATGAAAGAAATGGATAGATGCAGATAATGTGAAACCTGTATAGGATTCACACTTTCATTTAATTTATACAAATTTCTATTTTATGTATTTATTGTGTAATATTATAACTAAGAGGAGGTGGTAAAAATAGAGAGAAAAAGTCGATATACAAAACTTTCATTTATATGTTTAGGAGTTTCAATTTTAACATTTTTAATAACCTATCTTCTTGGTAGTTATACAAGTACAGCGACGTATAGTAGTCCATTTAGCAATACAGTTCTATCAGCCATATTTGGTTACACTTTATTTGCCATCGTCATTTTAGCTCCAATCATTGGCGTTATCTTTGGTTTTAAAGGAAACAAAGGTGTATTGAAGATAACCGCCATTATAGCAAATACTGGAGCATTCTTGACATTGTCACTATTAGTGGGGGCCATGGCTGTTTATGATGTGTTCAATGATCTTTAGGCTTGATTATAATAACACACTCTTATTGAGGGTGTTTTTTTAACAAGTTAGGCAGCTATTTCAAAGGTTTTATCAATAAAAAAGATTCTGTACTCATTTCTTGTCTACATACATCATTTTGCTTCACTCAATCATTTTAATCATGCTTTTACGGGCAATTATTCTCTATTTTCCCTTTCTGTTAATAGTGTTATAAACTTTCTGTTAAAAAGCAATTAAACTATACCTTGAATCATTTTCATCTGTAATATATTCGACATTCTCAAATCGACCAATTACCTCTTCATAGGTTTCTTGTAGTTTTTTTCTATCTTTCATATACAATGATACTTAGCACGAATCTATTATCAACAAAACAACCTCACATTGGCTAGAAGTAAATTCTTCATAGGACGAAATCTCAGTTGGAGTTGAATTTCTAGGAAAGGCTTTTAAATCAACAAAGATCGTATAATGTTCTTTTTCTAAATGGTCAAGCAATTGTTCGTTCGATAAAATCATATTTGTTTCAAATAAAGGTTCGCCTAAATCATTATTACATGTAAAATAAGATTCTACATCCATTGCCCGCCATAATACATTTTGCATATCTATCATTTGAATAATATCCCTCAGATAAAATCCATACGTATTGGGTATTTCAAATAGTATTCCTCTATGCAATTTTTTCACTCCCTTAGTTCATAACATTAGAAATCCTAATCTGACTAATAAAACAGCTAACAAAAGCGCTATTAAGATGAATAAGATCCGTACTCTACTTTTAATAGTTGAATGCATAACTTTCCTCTCCATTGTCTTTTTTGAACATATAGCCTTCATAAGAATTTTTAACAACAAGTATGATTCCTAACAACAAGAAGTTTGATAATAACGAACTTCCTCCATAGCTTAAAAATGGTAATGTCACACCGGTTACAGGGAGTAATCCCATCGTCATCCCGATATTCTGAAAAACTTGGAAAGCTAACAAACCAATAATTCCTACACCCATGATAGTTGCTAGATGTAGCTCCGCATGAATGGTAATCATGACGATCCGATAAATGAGTAAAAAGAACAAAATCACAACGACCGCTCCACCTATAAAGCCCATCTCCTCAGCAATCGCTGCAAAAATAAAATCTGTGTGTTTTTCAGGAATATAAACATTATTCCCAAGATAGCCTTTCCCTGTTGTTAAACCTGAGCCGATTGCTAATATTCCCTTTCTCGTTTGAAAAGCCGAATCACCATATTCAAAAGGTTTCAACCATCCATTGATGCGAGAAATTTGATGCGGTGATAACTTACCTAAAATTTTTTCATTGAAGAAATGTTGGTAGTTAATATAGACGATTAGTAATGTGGTGACAATAACCATCGGAATCGCTAGTAAAGAATAGACAATCCTTCTATGTATTCCAGAAAACAATACCATTGCAAAAAGTAAAGCCCCGTATAACATAATCATACCAGTATCCGGTTGTTTATATACGATTAGTATTGGAGGCAATGTGATTATTGCCATTTTACTTAACAACCATAAATCTGAACCTATTGTTTGATTTCGCCAAATTTTATGGTGTTGAATCGTTATTTTACCGACAACTAAGATAAAGGCAAACTTCATAAACTCGGAAGGTTGAAAAGTACCTATAAAAGGAACTTGATACCATGATTTAGCGCTATTTATAGGTTTTGCAATGCTTTCAGGTGCGAATATTAAAGCTATTAACAAGAACATTAGAATCCAATAAATAGGCCATGCGAGTTTCAACAATTGCTCTAAATCCAATCGTGAAATTCCAACCATCAAGGATAATCCGATAATATAAAATATTAATTGCTTCCAGATAAACGAGCCTGAATATTGATTGAATACAGAGTTACTCGAATAGATAAATAAACAACTAATCATTGCAAATAAAACAATAAGTACCATAATCGCTTTATCCAATTTCAATTTTTCCATTTAATCACCTCCATCACTTCTATGGAATTATCTTTGATTATAATTTAAATCACACATTTATGGTACAAATAGGTAGACGAACCATTTATTAAATTGTTGCATAAAAAATAACGTGTCTGAAAATTTCTTTTCAGACACGCCCTTAGCGACGAGCAACTGCAATACTTCATGATTAGAAGTGAATGCCCTGTAATCTTTCAGTCACATCCACTTTGAGATAAAGTGTAAAACAATCCCTTGCAACTCTGGTGTTAGTTTTTTGAATTTCAAAGCAAAATAGAGACTTTTTACAAAATGTAATGTTTGTGTTCTTGCTTTTAAAAATAATGGTGAGTAGCCATTACACTCTCGACTATATTCTAAAGAATCAAATACCTGTTCAAGCCATTCGATTAATAATTTTTCATCAATTCCTTTTCGGATTAAAGCTACGACAATCGCAACAAATTTATCTTCTTCATCATCTACAAAAACAGAATCTTTCCAGAAGCAGTCTCGTAGGCTTTGCAAAATAGGCGCGCTCAATTTTAACTTGAACTTCGGATGTTGTATGCATGCAACCAAAAGATCGGCACCGTTTGCTATCCCGTATGCCCAACCTTTTCCCGGTACATAGCCCCTTGTATCCTTTTCCTTCTCTAAATAATGGACGGCAAGATCGAAAATCTCTTCATATTGCTCTGAAGTTAAAAATAATTGGCTCGCATCATTTCGAATAATCGCCGTTAGCCACATTGCTGAAAGCGAACGTTGGAAAATGGAATCCTGATTCCTCGCCCCTATTTGAAAGTAAAAATAAGAAGGTTGTGTAAGCTGAGATACTAGAAATTGCTGATCGACAACCGACAAACTATCACTTTGCATTAGTTCTAAAAATAATCGTAAATTTTGATGATCTCGAATTGATTCATCTGGATGCCCTATATGTAATAACATATTTTCTAAAATAGATTTCGAATCTTCTTGTAAAACTTGTTTTCTCTCTATACTCGACATAGCGAGTATTTCTGAAATTTGATATGGCAAGGATAACTTCCTTTCTAAAATCGCATTACTGTTCCCTCTTATCATAACAGGTAACGGCTAGAAAGGAGAGCTTTTTAATCTCCGTCCTCCTACAAGTGAAATTATGTTAAAATTACAAGAAAATAGATTCAGGAGGAATATCATTGAAAAAGTTCTTAAAGTATATCATCATAACGGCATCTTATGTATATTGTATCGGCTATATCATTTTCGATTATCCTACTGATACATATTTATCTCGAGCAATAAAAGGCATCATGTCACTAATCTTTACGATGAGTTTATTGTCTTTCATGCTTAGATATTTTGATAAACGTCATAAGGAAAATTAGTTTTATTGCATAAAAAAACCCATCCAAAAGATGAGTTCTACATAATTTCTATTAAAATGGGAGATCTCCATGTTCTCTCATATAAAATTCCAATAGTTTTTTAAAGTCTTTGTACTTGATGGTCACGTATTCTTCGCCGTTTTTAATCTCAATAGGTAAATCTGAACATGCTTCTGCCATCGATTTTCGTAAATGCTCTGTTCCATCTACCATAAAAGCCCATTCATTTTCCAATAGATTCACCCTTTCCATTTCATGTTGATAATATAATTATACCATCATATGGTCAAAGATTGTGTCTACAATCATCTAATATTGTCACTCTATCATAATAGTGAAAAATAAATTTCTTTCTTGTATTAGAGTATATGTGTTCTGGCAACGTTTAATGCCTCGGTGGACTGATTGCATGAAAAAAAGCTATCGAAACCAATAGCTTTTCTATGATTTTGATTTTGTTTTCTTTGCAAAATCATCAATATAAAAGAATGCCACAAACCCTGCCAGCGTTAATAGATAATAATAACTTGCCCCATCCTTCACTTGAACCATATAAATACCTGCGATAAAAACAATCGCAGCAACAATTCTTAGAAATAACACTTTTATATTCATAGGATGACCATCCTCTCTTTTATTAAAGTTATCAATTTCCTAATCTTTCTCTTAAACCATTCTACTATTAGAGGCCATATTTTTCACCTTTATTAAAGAATTAAACCGAATAAATCTTCTACAGCAACATGAATATTACG
Organism: uncultured Rummeliibacillus sp.; assembly: GCF_934216135.1. Lineage (NCBI taxonomy): Bacteria > Bacillati > Bacillota > Bacilli > Caryophanales > Caryophanaceae > Rummeliibacillus > uncultured Rummeliibacillus sp. The sequence continues at coordinate 20,521 of NZ_CAKQBI010000008.1, forward strand.
TGCTAAATCTTACGGAATTTGAGAAAATAACATTGAGCCAATTATGAAGAGAAGGTGAACAAAATGATCGATAACCAGAACATCAATCAAACACTCCTAAAGAATTTCAGAGAAGAAGTTACTCGTAGAATGTTGCTATATAAATTTGCCCTTGATGAAATTTCAACAAAAGTCAATATCCTACAAGAAGAGTTTCAATTGATCCATGAATACAATCCCATTGAACATGTAAATACACGCATTAAATCACCGAAAAGTATTTTAAACAAACTACGTAAAAGGAATCTACCTCTTTCACTTCAATCTATTCAAGAAAATATTCATGACATAGCCGGAATTCGTATTATTTGCTCGTTTGTATCTGATATTTATCAAATTTCTAATATGATTCAATCACAAGAAGATATCGAAGTGATTGAAATCAAAGATTATATCAAAAACCCTAAACCAAACGGCTATCAAAGTCTCCATATCATTATGAAAATACCTGTATTTATGACTTATGGTGAAGAACATGTCTTCGTTGAAATGCAAATACGTACAATTGCGATGGACTTCTGGGCGAGCCTTGAACATAAAATTTACTATAAATACAACAAAAAAGTGCCAACTCACTTAACAGATGAACTAAAAGAAGCTGCCGAAGCTGCCGCACACTTAGATCGAAAAATGGAAAAACTGAATAAAGAAATCTCCTTATTTAGAGATGCTTCTCTTGATGATGAAGTAACATTTGACCACCAAAATGATCTGGAACAATTATTATTTGAAGAAATCGAAAAAGTTGGTTTACATTATAAACAATAACCTGTATGCAATCATGACAAAGTCACTCGGAATAATTACAATTTGATAAAAAGCACTTTTGGAAAGGTGATCCTATGACAGTAAAAAATGCATATTTAAGTTATGGAAGTAAAAATGCACCTGTAAAAGTAGAAGTTTTCTTAAATTTGGCATGCCCTTATTGCGCAACATTTTACGCTATCGCAGAGGAAGTGCTAACACCGTACATAAATGAAGACAAAGTCGAATTTGTCATCAAACATTTTGATAAGCCACGCGAAATGCTTCTAAATGGCGCGTTGATTAACGCATTCTTGCATTATAGTGAAAAGGACCACACACGTGAAATTATCAAAGAACTTTTTGCTACCCAACAAGAATGGGATCATTTAACAAACCAAGATATCAAACGAATGCTCCAAGAAAAATATGGTTTAATCGAGCGTTCTGAAAATACTTCCATCAGCTTAAACATACTCGGCGAAACAATCGAACGTAACATTACAATGGTTCCAACCATCTATATCAACGACAAAGAATTCCAATACCCTCGAGAACTAGATGCCGAAGAACTTCGGTATGAAATAGAAACTGAACTTTTGAAGTAATTGGTAAGGGAGCTATTAAAAGCTCCTTTTTACTTTGATTTTAAAAACTCCTACTACTGTGAGTTCTTGTAATATACCAAATGGTCTGTCCACTCATCATTTTCATATATAAAGCCTTTGCGAATACATTCGAATTCCATACCTACACTTTCTGCTAATTTCATCGAAGGTGTATTATCAATGTTAATGTGAGCTTCTATACGGTGGAATTTCATAAGTTTAAAACCCATATTAAGAGCTTCTTTTACCGCTTCTTTACCGTAACCCTTTTTCCAATACTGATTATGAATGGTATATCCTATTCTTGCCCATTGGAAATCATCTCTTGCTAATGTTGAAAAATCGACCATTCCTAAATGTGTACCATCTTCTTTTCTAAACACACCAAATACATGTGCAATATCTGTAATGGCTAACTCTTGATGTTTATCTACTAAATTATGAAACCACTCTAGCGTACATTCACTCATATCTATTTTTCCTTGATCGTAGGGATTTTGAGATGGATATCGGTTTTCAAATTCATTTAACCAATTTTCATAATCATCGTATTTTAACGGTCTTATTATTAATCTTTCTGTTTCTGAAATAAGACCAAACTTTTCCACTTTTAAATTCAATGTGACATCTCCTCTAATTGACTTAACTACGAAAACAATTTCGTTAACTTAACTCATTTGGAAAATTGATACAATTCAAGTTTATCATAGACGAAATATGTTGAGAATAACATTTGCTAGCAACCCACTTTTCCCCAGTAATATTACCTTTACTAGCTTTTCCAGTATTTTTGTGGTACATTAAGTTCTATATGAATATGAGGACGTGAATTTTTTTGATTAAAATTGAAATGCCAAAACCAGATATCGTTATTCGCCAACGCGAACAAAAACCAAAAGAAGGAGAAGCTATTATCCCTTCTATTTACGGATTTATTGATTTCCATAAAATCCCTCGTGATAAAGGTGGAATTATTCTTTTCTACAACAAAGAAAATGAAGTGTTATTTGTAGGTAAAGCCCGCAAAATGCGTCAACGTGTGAAAAAACATTTTGAAGATAATGTTTCACCTTTAAAAGATCATCGTGATGAAGTACACAAAATCGAAGCATACGTCGTTCAAGATCCTATGGAACGTGAAATTTACGAAACATATGCGATCAATATGCTTCATGCAAAATATAATACAGAAAAAGTTTTCTACTAATAAAGTAAAACTACCATCAGTAGGATTGAAAGCCCCAAAGGTTTGATATGCTCCCCATTAGATAGACAAATGGGGAGTTTTTTTATGCAAAAAAATCATTTTCAACTGATATTAAAGTTTTGGTAGTTCAATAATTAGAGGAGTGTCGTCATACACTTGAAGAATTTGTACAATGTTTTCTGTGAATATGACAACCCTTCAAGTTTGGCGTGCCTTGTATAAATATGGTGGCGTGCAAGCTTTAATGCGCCCCAATAAACAACGTTTGTGGATTTTTTAAATGAACCATTGTTTATGCGGCTTTTTATGCACGTTACTGAATGAAATCGTACATATTCTTAGTGTTGTAAATCCTAAATCTGTAGAGCGATTGTTGTATATGCCCCTCTTTTCCTTATAGTAACAAGCTTTGAGAAAACAGCTTAAATTATACCTGTGCTAGCCCGCCATCTACGAACAATTCAACACCCGTCAAGTAGCTGCTTTCGTCTGAAGCAAGGAAAGATACAGCGTTTGCTACTTCTTCAGGTGTCCCAACTTTTCCAGCTGGAACAGTATTTTTGCTATTTTCCAGTACATCTTCAAGTGCATCACCAAAAAGCTCATCGTATGCAGGTGTAAGAATACCTCCTGGACTTACCACATTTACACGGATTTCAGTACCTTTTAGGTCAAGAATCCAATTGCGAACTAGTGCTCTTAATGCTGCTTTAGATGCTCCATATACACTAAACGCTGGGTTGCCAATTGATCCAGCAGTAGAGCCCGTTACAATAATAGAACCTACTTTGTTCGGGAATAGTGATAACGCTTTTTGAACAGTAAAGATCGTTCCTTTAACGTTGATGTCGAGAGTTCTATCAACCTGATCTTCAGTAATTTCACCTAATGAAAGGAAACTGCCGACGCCTGCATTAGCAAAAAGAATATCCAACTTACCTTTTTCCTGCTTTATAATGTCATATAGTTTGTCTAAGTCATCAAGCTTAGAAATATCCCCTTGAACACCGGTTACGTTCTTGCCAATTTGATTAACAGCTTTATCAAGTTCGTTTTGTCTGCGTCCTGTGATATAAACATATGCACCTTCGTTTACAAACTTTTGTGCTGTAGCAAGACCAATCCCACTTGTTCCGCCCGTTACAAGCGCTATTTTACCTTCAAATTTACCCATACTTAACACTCCTTTTGTGTTAATTTTTGTTTTATGTCTAGCACCTTTAAGTACTTGAAAAACACCTTACAAGGTATATTATCCATCTATAAACTATAATATTGGAAGTACCCACTTTTTTGTTATATACTAACCAAAAAGTAACAATTTTGTAGTAAAAGGGGTTAGACATGAAAAAATTTAGTTGTGGTTTTGAAATGACAATGGAAGTTATTAGCGGAAAATGGAAAGGCCTTGTATTATACTTTTTAATGGATGGACCAAAGAGAACGAGTGAATTAAAGCGCATTATCCCAAATATAACTCAGAAAATGCTTATTCAAACACTTAGAGAGCTTGAAGCCAGTGGACTTGTGAGCAGAAAGATGTATAATCAAGTACCGCCGAAAGTTGAATATTCAACTACTGAACTTGGAGAATCTCTTCAACCTATCTTGCAGGAACTCTGTCAATGGGGAAGCCATTATGCGGAGCAAGTTAATGCAGAAGATGAATTCGAAATCGCACCACCAGAAGAGGCTTCATTTTAACACCTTATATGTAAGGTGTTTTTTTGTTGCACTTGTATGAGGCCAGGAGAATTTATTAGTAATAGCAAAACAAGTACTGCCAATTTCCAATTATGATTGATTGCGGAAGTACAACATTAAGGAGAAAGAGTAGGACTTTGCATTGATAATTGACACCAATTGAAGCATTTTGGGGAACCTAAAAAGTAGAGTATTATTTATATAAGTTCGAGTCGTTTGAAGAATTAAAGCACGCTATCGATATGTACATCAAGTTCTATAACAACGAACGTTATCCCGATTATCACCACAACCCGAGAACCCTTTATCACAACTCAGCTTCTTTGTCACAACTCGCAATCCAATTATCACAACTCAGCTTCTTTGTCACAACTCGTAATCCAATTATCACAACTCGAGAACCCTTTATCACAACTCAGCTCCTTTATCACAACTCAAGACTCTTTTGTCACAACTCGCAATCCGATTATCACAACTCACGGCTCCTTTATCACAACTCGCAATCCAATTATCACAACTCAAGACCCTTTTATCACACCCCACCCATTTAATTTGATTTCACTGTTTAAAACTACTAGATAACTAAACCAAACTATCTACAACAACCCAAAATCCGAAACTTTCAGCACTATCCATCCGTATATTATTCAATAGATCACCATTCACAGGAGGTACCAAATAATGAAAAAGTTAATAATCTATCTTCTTACATTCGCAGTCGCATTTGTTGTATTACAAGTATTGTGCGGGTTATTTCTTACGTTGGTTTATACGCCAGATATTTCTTCTGCTTGGTATATGCAAGCAACTGCTCCTAGTACAACTATATTTGGAATTTCAGTATCTATTTCGTCCTTTATCATTGCAATGATTTCGGCTGCGATTGCGTTTCTACTCACTTCCCAGTTTCAAATCACAAAAAAAGGAGCGCAATAATTGCTGCTCCTCTCTTTTTACTTATTAAAATCTTTGCATTCTTTGTATTTCTAAGCTCGCATACTTAGCTAAATCGTGATCTGAATAATCATAGTAATTTTCTAGAACTTTCGACCATTGTTCTGCAATATTCTTTTTTAATAATCCATTCATCTTCTCTTGATTCCAAACATTTATGTATAATTTTTCAGCTAGGGTTTTCGCATCTTCAGTTAGCTTGGATGCAGTCACTAATATACACTCATTACATCCAAAATATGCCTTTCCAATCGCAATTCGATGAATATCATCCATTGTTATAACAATTTCGTCTTTAACAATACTTATTGCATGTTTCTCATTATTATTTTCAGCAAAATATTGAATTCCAAATTCATCTGAATCAAAATGATTATTAAATTGAATATTTTGATAACCAAACTTTTTAAGAGACTTTATCGTAAAAATTTGTAACTCTCGAAGCGACATTTGAGACATATCATTGTCTCCCATAATTCCATAAGTCTTTTCAAATCGCTCCCATAAACCTTTTACAAATTCTGTTAACATATCTACTCTTTTCGGTGACAAAAACTCATCAAGAATTTGCGATAATTCTTCCGTAGATTGAATTATATGAATTTTCTTCTTTTGCAGAGATACAATTCTTTTCGTCGCTTGAAGAATATAATAAACACCGAAACAAAAGAAAAAAACAATTAATACAAGACCGACTGGATGAAAGAGATAGTTCTGATAAATATAAACTAAACGTTCAACATAACTCTTACTATGTATGTATGGAAAAAATAAAGCTAACAAAAAAGGAAAAATTAATAGATATGCACTTAAACAAATACCCTTCCATATTTCTGAAATTGAGATTTTCCTTTCCTGAGCCAATTTAGCTGCTTTTCCAGAAGACTCTTGGTTTTTCTCCATTTTCAAAATCATATCCATATTCTTTTTCGCACATTCCGGACAGAAAATAACAATTTTCCGACCATTTAAAACCTTTTCTGTCTTCATATTATGTATTGTGCATACTTGGCTTTCCATTTCTACACCTCTTAAATTCCAAGGCTATTTATATTTTTACCTTACCATTATTATATTAAAATATACCCTCCAATTAAATGAGTGATAATTACTACATTTTTAAGTAGCATCTAATTCTTTATTGCTATTTTTCCAAAATTATCAAATTCCATGAATCATAACATAAATGTCACCTTTTGTTGCTACCAAGTTCCTTCATATCCTTCTATAATAGGGACAGGAGGTCTAATATGAAAAATTTGATAAGTACGAATTTAAAGAACTTGCGTAAACGACATAATTATACACAGGAACAATTAGCTGAAAAACTCAATGTTTCACGACAAGTCATAGCAAAATGGGAAAAAGGTGAATCACTCCCTGATATTCTACTTTGCTCACAATTAGCAGAATTGTTTGATGTGGCACTCGATGATTTAGTGAACTATTCAAGTAAAGAAGTTGGAGTTGATGTACCCCCTCGTGGAAAGCATATGTTCGGAATTGTTACAGTGAGTGACCGTGGTCAAATTGTCATACCCAAAAAAGCGCGTGAAGTGTTTAACATTCAATCTGGCTCACAACTGATTATTGTCGGTGATGATGAACGCGGATTAGGAATTGTACCTCAACACTACATGAAGAAATTCTTTCAGCAAGCATTTTTAGCAGAGGAGGACGATGAAAGATGAACGCAATTGATATCCAGTCCATCTCAAAATATTATGGAGAAAAACACGCAGTAGACAACGTTTCTTTATCTGTTGCTCAAGGTGAATTAGTCAGCTTACTCGGTGTTAATGGTGCCGGTAAATCAACGTTAATCAATCTATTAACAGGTCTTATAACACCTACTGCTGGTGATGCATTGATACATGGCAAAAGTATTGTGAAAGATCCTCATCAAGTAAAATCATTGCTTGGCGTATCTCCTCAAGAAACAGCTATCGCCCCTAATTTGACCGTTCGAGAAAATTTAGAGCTTATGGCAGGTGTGCACGGCTTCGATCGTCAAAAAACGAAGTCTAAAACTGATGAGCTCATAGCAAATTTCAATTTATCGACTGTAGAGAAACAAAAAAGTAAAACTTTGTCCGGTGGCTGGAAACGTCGCCTTAGTATTGCAATGGCTATTATTAGCGAACCAAAAGTTCTCTTCTTAGATGAGCCGACACTGGGGTTAGATATTTTAGCACGGCGTGAATTATGGCAAGTAATTGAGAAAATCAGAGGAACAGCAACGATTGTATTGACAACACATTATTTGGAAGAAGCCGATGCTTTGTCTGACCGCATATTCATATTAAAAAATGGTCGTTTAGAAGCAGCTGGTACAAGTGATGAGCTGAAACAGCAAACCGGAACGACTAAATTTGAAGATGCCTTTATTAAGTTAGTAATGGACGGTGAAAAAGCATGAGAGCTATGGTGTTTGCCAAAAGAAATACATTAGAAATTATAAGAGACCCACTTTCCCTATTTTTCGGATTAGGTTTTCCGGTTATTTTACTGATCTTATTATCCATTATAAATAAAAACATTCCGGTTGACCTATTTTCGGTAAGTAACTTAACGCCTGGCATTGCGGTGTTTGGACTTTCCTTTTTATCACTCTTTTCTGCACAATTGATAGCAAAAGACCGAACAACTGCTTTACTTAGTCGATTGTTTACAACACCAATGACAGCAATGGATTTTATCTTAGGTTATACATTACCGCTTCTTCCAATGGCATTGTTACAAAGTGTTGTGTGCTTCTTATGCGCGATTATCCTTGGACTTAAGATGACTTGGTCAATTGTCCCAACAATCCTGTTACTATTTGTGGTATCCCTTATTTTCATCGGATTAGGATTATTAATCGGTTCAACATTAAGTGAAAAGGCTGCTACAGCCATATCAGGAGCTCTCTTAACGAATCTTTGTGGTTGGTTATCTGGCACTTGGTTTGACTTAGAACTTGTTGGTGGCGCCTTCCGTGATATTGCCTATGCCCTTCCATTCGTCCATGCAGTAGAAATGGGAAAGGCTGCTTTAGCCGGTAATTATCAAGATATTTGGCCCCATCTTGGAGTAGTAGCGGGTTACGGTATTGTGCTATTAGCAATCGCGGTCACCTTATTCCATAAAAAGATGAAAACAATATAAGAATATCAGACTGAAAAGTTTACAATGTATATTATGCTAATCATATATTTCTACTAATATAAAAAAACAACTTCAACGATGCCCATTAGGACAAGATTTGAAGTTGTTTTTTATATAAATTGCTGATGATATTGTTGCAAGGCATAACTTTTCTCAGAGAATCCTCTATCGAAACTTTACTCAATCCTTAACGACAATATCTCTGGTGGTTCTTCTAGTTCAATGAGGATATTGTCTTCAGTTATTTTCAATGGATAGAATGGATTTTCTTCAGCAACCATAGTTTGAAATTGGTCATTCGTCATTGGTTTTATTTGTTCATATTGACGGATATAGCTTGGATATTCAAATTCCACGCTTTCAATCGTTTGAAGCGTTTCTTGTAATTTGATTTCCTCTTCTTCTGTTAAATTGATGCCATCTGTTAATACACAGTCGTTTACAAATTTTATGATAAAATTTTTCGCTTCAACAATACTATTAAATCCTTTTAACTTTGCGATTGCATTTTGAATTTGGGCATTCTCAGACTTTCTTTGAAGTGCGATAGTCGAGCAATCTTTTAGAATCCATGATAACTTTTCTTGGACAATATTATTTAATAGATCTTTTACTTTTATAAAAGATTCTAGTAATTTTTCTTCTTCTAATTTAAGAAGATGATATTTTCTCTCTAAAATTTGTTGTTGTTCGTTGAGAATTTCAATTTTTTCGACGAAATATACTTCGTCATTACCGTTTTTAAAAATATATTTTAATAATTTCATGCCATTAGTCTTTTGATGTTTTTTATCTACAAGTTCATAAAGAGCCTCATATTCTTGAAGAATTTTACGATAGTCTCTAATTTTCGTTAGATAATCTTTTGCTTGTTGAACAAAACTAATTATTGGTCGATGTTTATTAAATAATTTGTCATCCATTACTTGGATTAACTGATATAAGGTTTCTACATTTTTAAATTTTTCGCTATGTATCTTATACTGTTCCGTTAGCTCACTAAAATATTGATTTTGTGCAGCTTCTGTAATTTGTCGCATATCGAAATTTTCAATATATTCTTTCAAAATCAGAAGTGAAGAGCAATATGGTTCACGCTCTGGAATGATTTCAATCTCAGTTTGGAATCGTTTCAGCCAATGGATAAATCGTTCTTGCAAATAGGATAATCGTTTCGCTTGGTTATTTGCTGTCTTCTCCAACTCTTTAATGACAAGTTCAATTTGGCTGTTGTTCCATTGCTCATCATCATTAGCTGATAAAGAGTCAAATGCTTCTTTTGAAGAAATACATACTATATCTCTTACATGGTCGGAAAGCTGGCTTTCATACGATGCAATTATGGCTTGCTCATTCAGCCCCATTAAATCAAGGCCATTTATAATCCCTAATGGAATTATTTTCTTATCTTTCAGCTTTTTAAGTAAATTTAGTTCAGCTGGAATTATAGGATTTCCATGTTTAAAAATCCAAAATACATCATCCGCACGATTTAATATAGTCTCTTTCAAGTATGCAGATTCACTACCAGAAACTTGAATTGGTGTTGTGTCTATTAACGTAACCATCTTCAAGAGATCATTGCAAATAAAAATCTCGATAAAATCAAGACTTTCTCTTAAAAGTTTGGCGCTTGATGTATCTAAAACTGTGAACAATTCTACTTTATCCATATCAAATGTAGCAACTTGTCCATCTAAAAAATGAGCACGAACTTCTTCTTTTTCTCCATAACAAATAATGGTGTTTACTTCTGTCGCTACTTCCATTGTACTAAAAATTGTTCGTTTCAATAAAGCATTAACTAAAGTTGTTTTACCATTACCAGTCATACCAGCTAATAAGACCATCGTGCTATTCGTTGCATCTTGAATGATATATTTTAAGATTTTGTTTGTTTCTTTTACATATGAATTTTGAGAAAGTAATGTATTTAAATATGTTAGTTTTTCTACAAAATTTTGTAAAAAATCGGCAAGTTTATCATCTTCCCAACGAATAGGTAATTTCTCTTTTAAGTCGGCAATCTTCATTAGGTCTTTATCCATCCGTTAAATCTCCTTTAATACTGCTTACTCTTTAGTATACATGAAATTCAACGGGTGTTGTTTAATATTTTTTATTCATAAATCTTTTTTTGTAGAGACTAATTTAGTATTGTGAATAGTTATTTTTCACTATTTATATAGTACTTTTAATATAAAACATTGTTTTTATAAAGATTCTGTACATTTCTTTTTCCTGGTTGATCGGTTAATGACTTGTTATTTGGTTCGCTTTGCTATAATTTGTGGTTCCTTTATCATAATTTGTGAGTCATGAACCAACTTTGTTTCCTTGTTGGAACTGGGTGGCTACTTTTGCACAGCTCACTATTCCTTTTGCACAACTCAGACTCTCTTTGGCACAACTCGGAATCCCTTTTGCACAACTCACTCCCTTTTGCACAACTCAGAACCCTTTTTGCACAACTCGCTACTCCTTTTGCACAACTCGGAATCCCTTTTTGCACAACTCGCTCTCCAATTTAGAAACAACTATCGGTATTCTAAAAATAATCTACAAATGTTGGGACGCCTGTGGGAATGATTCTTTCTAATAAGAGGATGGAGGAGGGATCTCCTTTTATTCTTTCTATTTTATATAAATAAATTGGTCTTAAATAACCGAGCAGCATTGTTATTAAGGTTTGGACGGTCATTTGAACAGCATCTTCTATTAATTCATCAGAAATTTTCTGTACTTTTAGACCTTTTTCATCGGAGTAGATTTCAAAAGTACCTTGATTCCATTCGGCTAATGGGTCACTAATAGCCCAGCGCATATGGAATTCGTTTTCTGCAAAAGGAAATTGCTTCACAAAACCGATTAGATCAACAATCCGAGCCATAAAATAAGGGGACAGACTTTGTTTGATCTCGCTATCTTGCATCAGAAATGCGACTGCCTCGTTACCGGTTGTTTTACCAAATACTTTATAGACCATGGATTGATGAGCATAGATAAAATTCCAAAGGGCTTTTCGAGCTACTTCTTTTAAAGTGATGAGTTCATCGATATAGAAATTTTCTTCCATGATTCGATAGAACATATAGCCAAGCGCGTTTCCCTCTTCATCATAATAAACAGCAGCCTGTAAATTGGCATCACTGTCGATAAACTTTTCCTCCCAGTAATCTTCCTGATACTTTTCGTTCCATGAAATTTCATTTCGAATCATCGCACCATGTGTACGCATCGCAAATTGATGATACACATTTTTCACATCTTCATCGGTTGTAGATGCACGACGCACTTGTCCGGGAATATTATCATAATGAGGAATTTGGGTATCTCGAATTTGATATTCTACAATATCACTCATAATTTCAAAACCTTTTTTTCGATAATACGGAATTGAATATGGAAATAAATAAGAAATCGTATAGCCGTCTTTTTTCATTTGCTTTAGACTTGCGTATATTAATTTATGCATTAAACCGTGGCGAGAATATTCAGGATATGTTCCAACAGCTGTGATTCCACCCATCTTGTAAACACGATTATGAATATTGACTTCAAATGGCAGATTTAATATTTGCGCAACCAAATGATCCCCGTCAAACCAACCAAGCGCAACCCCTTCATCAAACTGTGTGGATTTAGCTGACACAAAGAGACGATCTTTGTTGATGGATAAATTCATTTGAAAAACATAGTTAAGTAACTCAATCGATTGTTTAATCTCTGTTTGCTTTATTTCCCGCATATGTAAGTTCGATTTCATAATAGTTCCCCTTTTTCCGTTTTCTTTATGTTTCCCAGTTTGTATCAAACTAATCGAAATATAAGGATAAATCTTGGCAGGTCTATTTGAAGTAGTTATAGAACTTTTATATAAATAATTGATTATAGGCTTAAACATCGAGATAAGCGCTTACTAAATATAGAATAAAAATTCATATATAAAGTCTAAAAGGAATGGGGAATTAAAATTGTTTGGAGAAAAACCTAAATGTTCTGTTTGTAGTAAAGAAATTGAGGATAATGAGGTTGTTTTCGTGAAAATGCGTTATCCAAAGCATAAAGGAATGACGGAAATTAAAGCCTATCTAAAAAATGAAGGTCGTTTCATCTGTGAAGATTGTTTTCATAAGAAGACAAACCAACTTTAAATACTTAAAAACCACATGCTAAATTTTAGTGAGAGGATGAAAGAGAAATGGCTATGTCAGACTACTATGAAAAGTTAAGAGATAAACTTGGTTCAGACTTAATTTTTATGCCGTGTGTAGCAGGAATAATTCGAAATGAATTTGGAGAAATTTTATTTCAGAACAAAGGGAACGAAGAAAAATGGAGTCTGCCTGCTGGGGCAATTGAACTGGGAGAAGCACCTGCAGAAGCTCTAATTCGAGAAGTTTGGGAAGAAACTGGTCTTTGTGTTACTCCCAAAAAATTATTAGGAGTATTTGGTGGAAAGGAATTTCGTTATCAGTATCCAAATGGTCATAAAGTTGAGTACAATGTGTTCTTATTTGAATGTGAAGTTCAAAGTGGTGAACTAAACCCTATAGACGATGAAACTTTTGAATTACGCTATTTCAACTTTAATGAAATGCCTGAACTTGCATTACCATATCCTAAATCAGTTTTCGAGTTGACTTCAGACGAAATATTCTTCCAGTGGAACGATGGATGGTTAAAGAAACTTAAATAATACTAATTAGTTAAAATACCAATAAAGTAAAAAGGTGAACCAAATAATAAATAATATAAATGTTGACGAGTAAGATCATTTTCAACCCACGCTTACCCGCCAACGTTGACTGTACATATTAATGCAAATAATTTTTCAAAAGGCTATTAATAGAGTTGTTTATTTCATTTATGTTCGGATTTTTTACCTTTTTGTCGTTAATGTTATATTTCCTTTTTAGTTGGATAATTCTATCTGCACTTTCATTTAACCTTTGTTCGGAAATTTCTCCATTTTGAACAGCCCTTTTTAAAGAGGCGATAATTTTCACGACATTATCATAATTGTGGCCTACTAAAATAATATCGCTTCCTGCCTTAACGGATTCCACCGCCGCTTTGCCTATATCAAAATGTTCGGTAATGGCTCCCATCGTCATATCGTCCGTTATGATGACTCCATTGAAACTAAGTTTATTTCTAAGTAAATCTGTCATGATTGCTTTTGACATAGACGCCGGATTTGTTTTATCCAATTTAGGCAATAAAATATGAGCGACCATCACAACATCTGCTCCATCATCTATCGCACGTTCAAATGGGATTAACTCAAGTTCTTTCAGTTCCTTCAAGCTTTTATTTACAATTGGGAGATCTAGATGAGAATCAACTGATGTATCTCCATGTCCAGGAAAGTGCTTAATTGTCGGGATAACGTTTTGCGACTGAATCCCTTTCATCGTTTGAATCCCAAGTTCACTTACGATTTCAAGATTGTTTCCAAATGAGCGATCTCCGATAACAGGGTTATTCGGATTACTATTAATATCAAGAACAGGTGCAAAATCGAGATTTAAGCCGAATTCTTTTAATTCTCGGCCTAAAAGTGTTCCGATTTTATAAGAAAACTCACGATTATTTACCTTTCCAATCTGTTCATTAGTAGGAAAATTAGTAAGTCCTCCGGGCAATCTTGTTACACGTCCACCCTCTTGGTCAGTACTTAAAAATAGCGGTATACGCGAACTGTTTTCAGTTTTCAATTGATTTACAAGTTGAATGGTTTGTGCAGGGGTGTTGAAATTATTTTTGTAAAAAATAATGCCCCCAATATGGAATTGGTTTACTAATTTTTTGGTGTTAGCATCCATCGTGGTTCCAGAAATCCCAGCAAGAATCATTTGCCCAATTTTTTCTTCTAAACTCATTTTAGAAACCACCTCTGAAGGGAGTGTAACTTCTGGCTGTTTTCCAACATGTGCTTGTTGATCTATTTTCGTATAGAGTGAGATATGGTCAACTTTAGGATTTGGTTCCTGCTCTGTTGTATTAGACAATACCCATAATAATTCAGTTGAAGTAGATGCATGGTAGACAAGGATCATTTGATTATGCGTTTTGTCCTTATAATATCGAATGGCATCTGGCTCTCCTCCAACTTTCTTAATATCATTTAAGGATATCTTTTGTAGTTCGGAATCATAAGATCGTAAATCATTCACAGTCTTACCGGCATAGCCAATTGTAGATTGATGACTTTCGTACCCTTCATACCTACCTTTAGCAGCCTCTGTTACAGAATCTGACTTTCCCCACTTTTTATTTACTTCCTGCCATGCTGTTTTACCTGAAACAAAAGGAATGTTCGGAACCTTCCCTACCTTAGATAATGAAAAAGTTTCCTCAACAAGTTTTGAAATCTGCTCATCTCCCAAATCGGCTGTTTTTTTATCGGTTGGATGATAAGTTATCACTGTCTTCTCTTTTGTCGGTGTTTTTTTGTTTTCTTTAATTGCGTAAACAGCCATGAACAATGCTAAAGTTAAAAGCGGAATCGTAAAAATCAGTAGCAGCTTTTTCCATGGAAATCTTTTTCTATGCATTTTTCTAATTTCTCTTTCTCCTACCGGAATTATTTTTAACTATCCTCTTCTTTCTGGCGAAAAGCCCCAATTTAAGTGAGGGGCTGTTGATGAAGGTTTAGTATAAATTCAATTTAGAGCTTATTATATCCTTCTATTTTATGTATGTATTTGGTCATTTGATCTTTCATAATTTGTTATGTGATTAATAAGGAGCTTTCTTCGTAGCTGTGTGGAGTTTATTTTCATAAAAAAAGGGACTCTGCATACTTGCAAGTCCCCATTCTTTATTTATTTTTCAATACTTCTAAAGCTTTTGTTGGATCTTTAATGGCTAATTGACAACTGTAATTTTGACATACTTGTAATTCAAAGTCGCCCTGTTGTTTAAGGTGCCAAACATCAAAAGGACGATATTGTGAGAAGAGTTCCGTACGGATTTCATCTGTTGGGTTTGTTAGATGAATTTCACTTGATGGTGATTGATGTGTCAACATGAGTTGCAATAGCCACAAGGTTGCGGAAGGAAATCGATTAATATCTGCGGAAAATGCGTTAAGAACTTCGTCAGCTAGTTTGATATATTCTTCCTTTTCAGTGAGTTTTCCAAGTCGCCAAAGTTGCATAGCAATGGTGCTATTCCCTGCAGGATAAGCATTATCTATAGCCGTCTTTTCTCGAACGATTAATATTTCAGCTGCATGGTTCGTAATGTAAAAGCCACCATTTCCTTGATCATGGAATTGTGAAAGCGTCTCTTGAACCAATTTTTCTGCACGATTTAAGTAAACTGAATCACCCGTTGCTAAGTAAAGCTCATTTAATGCCCATAAATAATTCGCATAATCATCGATAAAAGCA
Source organism: uncultured Rummeliibacillus sp. (assembly GCF_934216135.1). Classification (NCBI taxonomy): domain Bacteria; kingdom Bacillati; phylum Bacillota; class Bacilli; order Caryophanales; family Caryophanaceae; genus Rummeliibacillus; species uncultured Rummeliibacillus sp. Next base: position 36,327 of record NZ_CAKQBI010000008.1, read on the forward strand.
GACTGTTTTGCTTTTCCATCTCGATAACTAACTAGCAACTTTCCATCCCGTACAAGATGCGTTTGCAAAAAATCATCCACTGATTTCGCAAGGTCGAGAAATGTTTTATCTTCAAATACAGCCCCTGCTTTTGCCAATGCACTGATTAATAACGCATTCCAAGAAGTGAGGATTTTATCATCTACATGTGGATAGACTCTTTTTTCTCGATAGTCTAAGAGTGATTTACGACATTGTTCCAGTTCTTCTTGAGAAAGGAGCATTTTTTCCGTTTTAATTAGATTCGGAATATTTTTCTCTTCAAAATTACCATGCGGACTAATATTAAAAGTTTGAGCATATTTAGTCCCTTTTTCTTTTCCAAGGATCTCAATGATTTCATCGTATGACCAAATATAGTATTTTCCCTCTACACCTTCACTATCTGCATCAATCGCACTATAAAATCCACCTTCTGGACTTTGCATTTCTCGTTGTAAAAATGTCATCGTTTCAAACACTACTTGCTTAAAGGAATCATCTTTCGTAATTTGATAGGCTTCTGTATAACAATGCAATAAAAGTGCTTGGTCATAGAGCATCTTCTCAAAATGCGGAACGAGCCACATTTGATCGGTAGAATATCGTGCAAAACCGAAGCCGATATGGTCGTAAATCCCTCCAAGATGCATTTGCTCTAATGTTTTTGTTGCCATCCGTAACGCACTTTCTTTTCCCGTTGAACGATAATAGCGCAGTAAATATAAAATTTGCCCCGCAGTTGGAAATTTAGGTGCTGTTCCAAAGCCTCCATAAATACCGTCAAAATTGGACTGCAAATTTTGAAATGCTTCCTTCGTTCGCATTGATGGTATAGGTGAACTCTCTTGCTGTGCCATATCATGTAATGCTGTCACAACATTGTCCACAACTGTTGCAATTTGCCCCGGATCTTCATGATAAACCTTTGCTAAATTCGGGATAATCTCCATCAAGCCAGGTCTGCCATACTTACTATGCTTCGCAAAATAAGTCCCCGCATAAAACGGCTTCTGATCGGGTGTCAAAAAGACATTCAAAGGCCATCCCCCAGACCCCGTCATCATCTGACACACATTCATATAAATCGAATCAATATCAGGTCTCTCTTCCCTATCCACCTTAACGCATACAAAATATTCATTTAATAATGCCGCTACTTCCTTATCTTCAAACGATTCATGAGCCATGACATGACACCAATGACAAGTCGAATATCCAATGCTGACAAGTACGGGTTTATCTTCTTCTCTTGCTTTAGAAAAGGCTTCTTCCCCCCATGCATACCAATTCACAGGATTGTATGCATGTTGCAATAGGTAAGGCGAAGTCTCCGCAATGAGTCTATTGGGTTTATTTGTATTAGGCATTGGATCACCCTCTTTCTTTAATTACTTCAAACTAAATTGTAACCATAATTATTTAAATTTAATAATAAAATAATGACCCCAAAAACACTCTTTTAGGAAAGTTGGGATAAGGATGGCATATTTCAAAAAACAATTGACTTTATATATTTGAAATAGTTATAATAATTGAAATTTAAAGGGTTTTTTAGGAGGCGGTTTGAAATGCGTAAAGTAGGAATTTTATTTGAGTTTGTACGAGTGCTCATTTTGTTGTTTTTCTTAACAGCTATTCTATATTTTCTGTTAAGAACACTATATGAAACAATAGGTATCGAAACGGAAAATTATCTTTATATACTTACTTTTGCTATTTTGCTGGTTGTCTATGTTATTTATACGAACAAGTTACAATTTACTGGTTTTTATACTAAAGGAGCAAAAAAGATGCCTCCTAAGATAACATGGTCAATTTTATCGATTTCATTTCTATTAATATCAGTTCCTATCATAATTAATTATATTGGTTAAATATAAAAGGCAATATTGAGAGGAAAAGGTGTTCTGTTACTTTGCATGGAATACATCATAATCTTATCTTTTCACACCTTTATAAACTAAAATTCTTCTTTCGTACTTTGAGGTTATCAAGGACACTACACATAATACACAACCCAACAGATTGGATTTTTCTCAATTACAGCCCCGGTATTTTAAATACATTCTTTCACATATAAGCTATAATAGATATACTGGACTAACTATATATTTAATAAGGGGACAATTCCTATGACCGAGAATAATCATTCTGAGGCACCAAAAAAGAAAATCAGCCTTCGTGATGCAGTGAAGCAACAGCTTGAAAACAAAAAGAACCAAGCTTCCGCTTATAAAGGAAAACCGAATACCGACCATTCAACAAAAAAAATGAAAAGCCAACAAACGAAAAAAGCAAGCAATACCCGCAGAAAAATGGGTGTCTAATGAACGGACAAAATCGGAAAGACATTTTACCAAGTATGACTGTTGATATTGTTTTAAAAAAGGATCAAAGAACAGGGAAGCTTACTAGAGGGATTGTAAAAGATATCCTTACCAAATCGGCCACCCATCCTCACGGTATTAAAGTTAGGCTAACAGATGGACAAATTGGAAGAGTTCAGGAAATTCACTCTAAATAAAAGAAGAAAAAAAGCATTCAAGGACCAGTTCAGTTCCCTAAATGCTTTTTTATTATTTTCTCAATAAATGATTTAATTTTTGCTATCATCTTTTGAAAGAAATAAATTTACTTCAGTTAAAGATGATAGCTTAGCAATCTATTTATTAATCTTACAAATTACATTTTCCAAATTCATTACTCCCAAACTTCCTCGGCAATTTCTTTAACAAAGCGAAGTTTGCGCCATTGTTGTTCTTCCGTTAAAATATTACCTTCTTCTGTGGATGAAAAGCCACATTGTGGACTTAGACAAAGTTGTTCAAGCGGTACATAAGTTACTGCTTCTTTAATGCGTGCTTTAATCTTTTCTTTATCTTCTAATTCACCTGTTTTAGATGTTATTAATCCTAGTACGATTTTTAAATCTTTACGATTTACATATTTTAATGGTTCAAAACTGCCTGAACGTTCGTCATCAAATTCTAAAAATAATCCATCTACATCTAAACCACCAAAAATCACTTCAGAAGCATAATCATAGCCACCGCTTGTAAAGTAATTAGATTTATAGTTACCGCGGCAAATATGCATTGTGATGGTTAAATCTTCTGGTTTGTTTGCAATCGATTCGTTAATCATCGTTTGCAATACTTTTAATTCTTCAGCCGGATCTAAACCTTTAGCACGTAACTTATCATGACCTTCTTGTGAAAATAGATCTGCCCAAGATGTGTCATCTAATTGTAGGTAACGGCAACCTGCATCATAAAAGGCTTGGATTGCTTTTTGATAAGCTACAATGGTATCTTTTCTAAATTCCTCAATATCGCTATACACTTCTTCGTTCATATCAACACGTCGAACAAGCATATTTGGACTTGGAATTGTTTGTTTAACAACTGCTTCACCGGCATGTTGTTTTAAAAATTTAAAATGTTCTATAAATGGATGTGTTGAAAAATCTATTTTCCCAATAACACGAATGCCTTCCTTACGTGTCTCCATGTTATGAAAATCTAAACCTTTATCTTTTTCGTAATATTCTACACCATCAAGGCCGCCTAAAAAGTCAAAATGCCACCAGCTTCTGCGGAATTCACCATCTGTAACTCCTAATAAGCCATTTTCTTTTTGCTTTTCAATAATGCGGATAATCTCGTGATCTTCTACTTTTTTCAATTCATCATATGTAATTGCACCTGATTTATATTGTTCACGTGCTTGTATTAAATTGGCTGGGCGTAATAAGCTACCTACTTGATCATAACGAAATGGAATTGTAATAGTTTGTACTGTCATCGTATCTATCTCCTTTAATTTGTAACTTAAGGAGATTGTAGCATGATACATTTGGTAATAGATAACACATATAAAGTATCTCTAGCTATAGTTTTAAACTATAGCAGACCTTGTTCCTTGGCAATTGCTTCTTTTAAATACTCAATATAAATATTCGCTAGAGGGCTAGTTTTGACATTTTTATGTGTAATATACCCAACTGTTATACGTTCATCTACCTGTAAAGGAACCGCAACGATATCGTCACTATTTAATTCATGACTAATCACACCTGTAGAAATTGTATATCCGTTTAGTCCGATTAATAAATTAAAGAGTGTAGCACGATCACTAACGGTAATATTTTTAGGTCTTGAGATAGTACTTAAAATTTCCTCAGAAAAATAAAACGAATTATAGTCTCCCTGTTCAAAGGAAAGATATGGGTAAGGAACTAAATCTGATAATGTCACAAAATCTTGTTTTGCGAGTGGATTTTTTGAGCTGATAAATACATGTGGCTTTGCTTCAAAAAGTTCATGAAATATGAGATTACCTTCTCTCAGAAATTTATGGATCACTTTTTTATTGAAATCATTTACATATAAAATACCAATTTCACTTCGTAGATTTTTTACATCTTCAATAATTTCATAGGTCTTTGTTTCTTTTAACGTGAATTCATATTCATCTCGATTGTATTCTTTTAACAAGAGTACAAATGCACTTACCGCAAACGCATAGTGCTGAGCAGATACAGAGAAGTGTTGTTGTAATGATTGTTTATTTGAATAGCAATTTTCTAATAGATCAGCTTGTTCCACTACTTGTCGTGCATACCCTAAAAACTCTGACCCTTCAGGTGTCAAAACAATTCCTTTATTGGTTCTTAAAAAAATGATTATGCCAATCTCATTTTCTAACTCTTTAAGAGCATTTGAAAGACTTGGCTGGCTAATAAATAAATTTTGTGCAGCTTTACTGATGGAACGACTTCTTGAAACTTCAATTACATATTTTAACTGCTGTAGTGTCATTATGTTATACCTCTTTCTATGGTGTATTTCCATCTCTCAGTCAGATGTAATTGTATGTATAGGATCTTGCTCTGATTGTTCCCCTTTAGATTATTGAAAATCCCACGATAACTGTAACAAACTTAGATCATTTTATCTATATAATTATAGAAAAAGCAGATGGTATAGAAATGCATTATCTCACTTCTATGCAGTCTGCTTTTATATTTCTATACCTGAAATTCCAAAGCATCCAGGCCCCGAATGCGTAGAAATCGTTGGGCCACCTTGTATCCAAGCAACATTTTCAAAGCCATTTTCTTTAGCAAGTTTCTCCATATTCCTTTTTATACTTTCATCAAGTCCGACTGAATAGATTAAAGTTAGCTGTTGTCGGTCAATGTTGTATTGCTCTAAAAAATCTCGGATCAGTTTTTCTGCAACTTTGCTCATATTCCCACGATATTTTCTAGTTGGAACGAGCTTTCCTTCTTTTAGTTCGATGCAGGGCTTTATCTTTAACAACGAACCTCCAATAAAAGCAATATTGCTCACCCGTCCACCCGCTCTTAAAAACTCCAAACTATCCGGAATAAAAGCAAATCTTGTTTTAGAAGCAATGGATTCAATCTTGTTTATCAAATCGATATGGTCAATCGTAGGGTTTTCCCTAAGTAATTTTGCCGCATACATTACAATTGTAGCTAATCCACCTGTCACATTTAACGTATCAATTAAAAATAAATTTTCAAAATTTTGCGCTGCCATTAATGCATTTTGAAAAGACCCCGATGATCTTGAAGTATACCCCAAGTGTATAATGATGCTATCTGGAAATTTCTCTCGAATTCCTGAAAATAAATTATGATATTCCTGTTCATTCGTTGATGTTGTTGTTGGGATTTTTTTAGTACGATTATGATAATCATAAACTTCTTCTACAGAAAGCTCGCTCTCTAAATAATCTTTTCCATCCATGATGACATGCATCGGTATGATTTGGATTTGATATTTGTCAATAAAGTCCTTCTGTAAATCTGCTACACTTTCTGTAGATAAAACAATCTTACTCATTGTTCATCCCTTCCAACTCACGCAGCCGTCCACGCGTACGTATATTTTGGGTTATTCTAAATATACTCCAAAAGCAGGAAAAAAATCATTTTGTAAAAAGGCTCTCTCATCTAACGTAGGTACTACATTTTAACTTTTGTTACTTCACCTAAATTTCCTGATGAATAAATGCCTGGTCCAATGTAAAGGAAAGTGAAAGAGCAATTGAATGTGGGCTGATATGGTACAAAGTGCAGCCAAAACTAGTTCCATTTTATACTTAGATTCATAGTCACTTTCACACACCTTATCCTTATTACCTAACGGATTTTAGACTTTTTAAATCCATCATATGCATTAACTACTGCACCAATTATAAAGATGCTAATTCCTCCCCCAACTCCCCACATATTAAATTGTTCCTTCGTAATCGTAAATGCAGTGGCCATATACTCAATGAATGCTTCACTCATTAAATTCGGATTCGTCAAAATTATAATGAAGACAATGGTTGTAATGATTTGCAGGACAGTATTACAAATGGCCATTCTTTCTGTCCATTGTTCTTTGAGTAGCTTATAAATAGCAAAAGTTATTTCCAACCCAATGATTATTACAACAATAGGCCAATACTGTAGTAAAACGTCATGATTTAATGCCGGAATCACAAAATCCAATCTTTCCCCATCCCCTTTATATACCCCTAAAAGCTTGTTGGCATAAAAATAAAGGGTTGCCCAGATTGCTGTCCACATTAAACTCCCGAAAACCTCAAACTTCGAAATGGCCTTTTTCTTCGGGATATAAGCAATATTTTCCAAATCATCTGCTGTCCATTTCCCCAAGCTTGCTGTTAATGGTTGCTGTTCTTTGTCCTTATCTAATCTTTCTATAATAGCAAAGGTAGCAGTTAACAAAAAGAAGACTTGAATCCCCACTTCAATGATCACGCCAATTCCCTTACCAATAATGGTGAAAACAACATTTAGTATTGCCTCGTCTCCGCTGTAGCCAATAACATTCTGGGCTATCATTATAATAAATGATATGACTGCCGCAATTGGTAGAATCATTTTTAATAACGATAGATATACATCAAAATAGCGCGGACCTATAAGATGCATTGGTTGGTCTTTGTAACCACTGGCCAATACTGCGGGGCTCCCTAATTGATTCAATACGTGCTTAACATCTTCCTCCATATAATTACTCGGTAGCATATCCTCAATCGTCGAACGTAACTCGAGTGCAATATCTGTACGCATTTTTTCAGGTAGCCTACGAATAACTTCTTGAATATAAATGTCAATTAACTTCATCTTCATCATCCCCTCTCAATAGCGTATTAAGTTCGTTCGAGATATTCATCCATTCCTTTTCCAGTTGCGAAAGGATTTCCAATCCATATTCACTCAAAACATAGTACTTACGGGGCCTACTCTCTGATGTATCCCAACTATTTGAAACCAACTCCTGTTTTTCTATTCGGCGAAGTAACGGATATAGGGTACTCTGTTCAATAGAAATTCCTGATTCTTCTAATAACTGCACCAGTGAATAACCGTATTGAGGCGTTCTTAACTGACTTAAAACAGCTAACGTCAGAGTCCCTCTCCTCAGCTCTGTTGTTAATGAATCCAATAACTTGCTCATACGCTCACCTCTCTTGTACTTTTATTACATGTCATACAGTATTTAACCTATACTATGTGTCGTACATTATTTTAGTTCCAGAAATAATCATTTTTTCAGCACTAAAAAAGAAACCATAATTAGACATAGTCTAAATTATGATTTCCTTAATACTCTTTTAGTTATAAACAAAAAGAATAATAGTTAATAAAATAACAGGAAAGCCCACCACAATTGATATGATTGAAATGGCAACACGCACTCTATCTTTTGATTTAAAAATTACTTTCAATACGAGGTAGATCAAAATCCCGATTAATCCCCCTGCAGTATTTAACAATAAATCATCGATATCACTTGCTCCACGCTTAAAAATATATTGCAGTACTTCAATACCTAGGCTTGTCCCAATGATTGCTCCGAGCACTTTCCAAAAATGAAACTTTTTCATCCAGTTAGCGAAATAGATTCCTAGTGGAATAAACATCAATATATTTCCCCATACATTTAACGTAAAGCCTTGCTCTGCAATCATGTCAAAGGGAGTCAAGTTAATGCTTCGTCTAGCATCTCGTGCAAAAAATACCGTATCGATTAGTAGATACAAATAGAATAATAATACAATCCAATAGCCTAAATTTAAAAATTTTTTCATTCAATTTCTCCTGCTGAATTTTTACAATTATTATCATAACCTATAAAACTTAAGAAAAAGGCATATAAAATCTTAAGTTTATCTTAATTTTTTATTGTTAGGCTAACGATTACTAAAAAAACTCATATAGAGGCTGTATGTATTTATAACTTCAAATAAATCTCACTTGTTGTAGTATTTACGGATATCCTATTTATAATTTTTATTCTTTAAAAATTTGATAATAGCATTACCGACTAATAGCGTAATAATAATTGCCCAAATATAGTTATTTAATTTTTCGGGTAAAAATTTCAACAACCAAATCGACATCATAACAGTCGCTACAGTTAAATACTCAATTTTTTGAGTATGTTTAAACTTTTTTAAATTCAAGAATAAAACAAGATAACCGATTGGTGGACTAACAAAACAGAAAAAATATAATGTTTTTTCCTTTAAGTACCAGGGTGTTTTTAGTTCCATTTATTTTTCTCCCATCTTTACTCTTACGGTTTTCTTTTAAAAAGAGATTTTAATGAAATCAAGCCTTTTCCATATGACGAAACCGGTTCAAGCACTTAACTCTTCCACACACGGTAATACCCTCTGTAAAAGATCGAGTTCTTCGGTTTAATTAAAATTAAAAATGAATTGATCATATCAGAGGAACCAATCAATAAATTTATCCAACTTATAAATAGCAGAATGGATTGAACATTTCCTGATACAAAGAACGAAATAACAGCCGGCACTACGGATAAACCAATGAGGGGTAAGCTCATAAAAATCCAAAATCTAGTTTTAGATAAAATCGCATCTGTATGTAGCCAGAAAAATGTTCCACGAAACGTTAAGCTAATATCACCTTTTTTGTATACAACTATAATATGTAGGAATTCATAAAGGACGAATACTACTATACCTATTAATATAAGGGTCAATGGATTTAAAGAACCGAACCTCGTATTAGAAATCAGAACAATCACGATCTGAAGTACATAAACAAACTTCATATAATGTTCTCGAAACCAATTATTTCTTATAAAAGGATACCATTCTTTCAAATCCATACTTATTTTGGGTAAGTGTCGAAACCACAGTATCATAAACGTCATTCCCCTTTTAACTTAACTACTCTGTTAGTGATAACTTCAACAGAAATGCCTCTAGTTCTTTTTTTAAAAGCAAATCACTATGAACGTGATATGACATATTTAAAAATCTATTTTCGCCTTAATTTAACTTCACTTTATATAGAGGATGGCGCGTTTAAAGAGTGCCTTAAAGAATTAGAAACAATTCATAAAAAGTACCAAAACAAATTAACGTACCAAACACTTGGTTTTATCATTTGTCGGAAAATTATTTGCAAGCACCATTTAAAGATGAATTATACAAAAGAGAAACAACAATTCTACATGCTTCAGCAACTATTTAACGACGAACAGGTATTTAAAGTTTTCAAACAGGAATTGGCTCTTCATCAAGTCGAATTCGATTAGGTCAAAATTTTGCATGATTTTATTACTGAAATGGATTATAAAAACGTCCATCATTCACGGTAAATAGCCATAGCGTTACACCAACTAACACACCACAAACAGCGATTGCTATGATGTCTGCCACCTTAAAGTTTCTGCCAACATACCACGTACGCTTTTTATGTTGGCCAAAACCACGCATATCCATCACATTGCTTATCGTTTCGATTCGTTCAAGTGTTGAGAAAATAAGTGGCACAATAATAGCTATTACATTTTTCACTCGCTTGACGATTTTTTCATTACGAGAAATATCTATTCCACGTGCTTGTTGTGCTTGTGAAATCGTTTTAAAATCTCGTTGCACCTCTGGAATATATCGAAAAGCAATAGAAACCGCATAGGATAAGCGATAGCTGACACCAATTTTATTTAATGATGCTGCAAATTCACTTGGCTGTGTTGTTAGTAAGAACAATAACGCTGGTGGAATAACAGCAATATATTTTAGAGTAATATTAAACTGATAAAATAACTGCTCTGCTGTCACATGATAACGCCACCATGTACCCATTAGCATCGTTTCGCTTCCATAAATTTTAGACCCTTGATTAGGATCAAATATAAAAATCGTAATATTATTCAAAAGTAAAAAAAATAAAATGAAACCAAGAACTATGGCAATTTCCTTCAGCTTAATTTTCGAAACAGAAAAAAGTATGATACTAAATACAAGTAAAACTACAAGTAGCCTCGTATCATACGAAAGCATAGTAGCTGTAGACCATAAAATAAAAACTATTAATTTTGTCGCCCCGGTCAAACGGTGAATAAAGGAATCTCTCTCAATATAACCTAACATCTCATTCGCCATATTGCGCCACTCTCCTTTCAAATTGGATAAAGCGCTCTACTAGTTCAAACGGCTCTGCAAGCTCTACAGCTAACGCTATTTCGTATAACGAAGATTCTTTTAAACTAGCCTTGCGAACGAGCTCCGGATTTGTCAGTACTTGTGATGGTTTACAATCCGCTATTACTTCTCCTCCGTGTATGACAATCGAACGATTCGTATATTCCGTCATTAGATGCATATCATGTGTAATGACAATGACCGTTGTCCCTCGGGCCGTTAATGATTGCAGAAATGTCATGAGATCCTTAGCATGCTTATAATCTTGTCCAGCTGTTGGCTCATCTAAAATTAAAATAGAAGGATTTAATACTAAAATTGCCGCGATTGCTACTCGACGCCTTTGTCCATAGCTAAGTGCAGTAATTGGCCAATTTCGGAACGGATAGAGACCGCACACTTTTAATGTGTCATGAACAATTTCTGTCACTTTTTCAGAAGAAACCTCACACTGGCGCAATCCAAATGCTACCTCGTCAAATACTTTCAGTTGCGAAAACATTTGATTAGGATTTTGTAAAACATAACCAACCTTTTCTGCTCGTGATTTAATAGATTCATTTGTCACATCTGCATCATTTATACGGATCACGCCATCTTTCACCTTCTCAAAGCCACCTATACATTTAGCTAGCGTAGATTTCCCAGCTCCATTTGTACCTACAATACTAATAAATTCTCCAGCATGGCATGTCAGGTTAATATTTTTTAAAATATTTTGTTTCGTTCCAGGATATGTATATTGTAGATTTTCCAAAACTAAAAGTGGTGCTTCCTGTACTTTTTCTTCATTCGTAACAGGTACATTTGCCTCATACCAGTGGAGTATTTGCTTACGATAATTTTGAAATGGTATCTCTTCTACTTTATCCAATTGATCCATCTCTTGTAGCGGTACATTTGCATATTTTAAAAGACGTGTGTACAGTGGCTCACGAATATCATTTTCTGCTAACAAATTTGTTTTTAGCAGCTCCGTTGGCTTCATGTCCGCGACAATTTCCCCATGATTTATTAAAATAATACGATCAATCGATTGCGATAATGCGTCCTCTAAACGATGCTCGATTAAAATAACTGTTTTATTATTTTGTTGATGAAGTTGTTCGATTAATGTCATAGCACTTTTTCCTGTCGCAGGGTCTAAATTCGCTAAGGGCTCATCAAATAGTAAAATCTCTATATTATTTACTAGGACTCCTGCCATCGCTGTACGCTGCTTTTGCCCACCAGACAGTTCAAAAATTTGATGCTGTAAATGGTCCTCAATACCAACTTGTATAGCTGCATCCATTACTTTGCCTTTCATTTCATTCTGCGGTACCATGGCATTCTCTAATGCAAAGGCGATATCTTCCGCTACTGTAATACCTACAAACTGACTATCCGTATCTTGTAATACCGTACCAATAACTTTGGAACGGTCAAATAAAGAAAACGAATCTGCCACTTTACCCGCAATGGATAAAGTGCCAGATACCTCTCCCTTATATCGTTCTGGAATAAGTCCATTAATACAATGTGCTAATGTACTTTTTCCAGAACCAGATGGACCTACGATGCAGACCTTTTCACCTGGATAAATCGATAAATTAATATTTTTAATGTCGGCTTTTGCTGACTATCATATTTAAAACTAAAATTTTCAAACTGTATGATCGGCTGCACCGAAATCACCAACCTATTCTTCGTAGCTTAAACTACTTTTTTGAGTACGAGTTTTTGCATATGCGATAAGTAGAAGTGTACCTATAACACCGACTGCTACAATATTCCAAAGTCCTGCTACTAATCCTTGTGTAAATACTTTGTTAGCAGGCTCTGAATAAATTAAAATATCTAATACTGGTGCTACTAATCCCCAACCAACTAACTGAACAACGATTTGGACAATATTAAATGAAATAATCGACTTTTTCGTAAATTCGCCTGCTTCAACTTTAAACTTATTGAAAAATAACCCAATTCCTAGACCTACAAATCCAGAAACAATTACCCAGCTCCACCAAGCAGAACCGTAAGCTGTAATATCCTTTAATGCATGACCTATAAAGCCTACAAAGAAACCAGCAATCGGACCAAAAACTGCACTAATTAATGCTAAAAACGCATAGGATGTTTGGATTTCTGTATTTGGAATCCCTGTTGGAATAATGACAAAGCGTGCTAAGACGAAGAATAAAGCTGTTCCCACCCCAATTGCTACGATTGTTTTTGTGTCAAATATTGATTGTTTCATATTCCATCTCTCCCTTTTTAAAAACATTTTATTAGTTGTAGTCTCTAGATTATAAAAAAGCCCTTAAAAATGTAACTACTGTTACATATTTAAGGGCGATTCATAGCGATACCACCTTAATTCGCTAATTGCTTAGCCTCATTTAGCAGATTATGCTTATTCCACGATTGCTCTCGTTTCAACAATCCCCTGTAGTTGTAGTTTATGAATTGGCTCTTAATTATATTTTCGTTAATTTATCTGCTGTATATTGGTAACCTACAACTTCACCTTTTGGTGCGCCACTTGCTTGTTTATCTTGCTTGTAATCAAGTAATGGGAACACAAGCTCCGCAAATTGATACGCTTCCTCTAAATGTGGATAACCCGATAATATGAACTTATCGACACCCACTGCTTGATATTCACGAATCAGTGCTGCTACTGTTTCCGGATCTCCAACGATTGCTGTACCACAACCACCTCGTACAAGACCAACACCAGCCCATAAATTCGGATAAATTTCTAGGTTATTACGGTCACCCTTGTTTAACACGGTCATGTTCTTTTGTCCGATAGAATCATAGCGACTAAATACTTCTTGTGCTTTTTGAATAGCATCTTCATCGACATATTTGATTAACTCATTTGCTGCATGCCAAGCTTCTTCCTTCGTTTCACGTACAATGACATGCACGCGCAACCCAAATTCTAGTTCACGCCCTTGCTTCGCTGCTACTGCACGTACTTTCTCAATTTTCTCTTTTACTTGTTGCGGTGGCTCTCCCCACGTTAAATACACATCCGAATGCTTTGCAGAAACCTCAATCCCTGCATCGGATGAGCCTCCAAAGTAAATAGGTGGATGTGGTTTTTGAACACCTGGGAACATGATTTCTCCACCTTCAACTTTTAAATGCTTGCCTTCATAATTGACTGTCTCTCCAGCTAACAAAGCACGCCAAATATCTAAAAATTCATCTGTTATTTCATAACGTTGATCATGGGAAACAAATACACCATCGCCTGCTAGCTCGACCGAATCGCCCCCTGCTACGACATTGATTAGTAAACGACCATTCGAAATTTGATCTAACGTAGCAGTCATACGTGCCGCAACAGTTGGATTCATAATCCCTGGACGAACCGCGATTAAAAACTTCAATTTTTGTGTCACTGACGCTAGTGCTGAGGCTGTTACCCACGGATCGTTACAAGGTTTACCCGTCGGAATTAATACCCCTTCATAACCAAGCTCATCGACTGCCTGTGCAATTTGCTTTACATACGGGAAATTCGTTTCGCGAGCGCCTTTGCTCGTTGCTAAATATTTACCATCACCATGAGTTGGAATAAACCAGAATATATCCATTAAAATCGCTCCTTTATTATTCGACACCTTCAAAGTTAGTTCGCCATTTTAATAATTTTTTCTCCAATATACGAACAAGTGAATCAGTCAATTTACCGACGACTCCAAAAATAATAATGCCAACAAACACTTTATCTGTTTGTGAAAATTGCCGTGCATCCATAATCATATAGCCAATACCAGCGCTTGAACCCATTAGCTCGGCGACGACAAGGCTAAGCCATGCAATCCCAATTGACAGGCGAATCCCTACTAAAATATGACTAAGTGCAGATGGTAAGATTAATCTCGTTAACTGCTTCCATTTGCTAAATTCCAATACTTGTGCCACTTCAAACAGCTTCGAATCAACTGAACGAATACCGTTATACGTGTTGACATATACCGGGAAAAATGAAGCAAACGCAATAAGTAAAATTTTTGACAGTTCATCAAAACCAAACCACAATATAAATAATGGTGTTACTGCTAAACTAGGAATTGTTCGTAGCATTTGCATAGTCGGATCAATATAGCTTTCAGAATGCTTTGAAAAGCCAACAACAAAACCTAGAACTAATGCGATACTTGCACCGAGTAAAAAGCCGACTACTGCACGATAAATACTAATTTGTAAATGACTAAATAATACACCGCTAACAATTAAATTATAAAAGGTTATTATAATTTGAAGCGGGCTAGGAAGAACCGTAGCAGAAACAACGCCACTGGATGAGACTATTTGCCAAATGACGATAATGAACAGTGGCAAAATTAATCCTTTTACCCAAATTGGTATGCTTTTCCGTGCTTTTTCTCTCGTGCAACTGGTTGATTCATAGCCTGTGCACGTACCAAATTACTCAGCTCCTTTTAACAGTTTTTCGACGAATTGATTATCAACTACTTTTGTTACATCGATTTTGTTACTAAAAACGCCTTGCTCGACAAATAAATCTGCTGCGCTTTGTTGACTAGCAATTACTTTGTCATTAATTACTTGTAATTCATATGGTGTATTTTTTAATATTTCCTCTACAGTGGCTGGATCGATTCCTTTTAAATCAGCAAAAAATTGTACAGCTTCCTTAGGATTCTCTGTCATCCATTTTGTTGCCTTTTGATATACTTCTAAATAAGTAGCTACTAAATCTGGATTTTGCTTTGTAAATGCTGTGCGTGCAATTGTAAACATTGCACCATACGTGCCAACATCCTTACCTTTTAATAATGCTGTTGCGTTGTTTCCAACAGTTTGATAGGAAATAAACGGCTCCCATGTTGCCCATGCATCTACTGAATTATTTTCAAATGCTGGCTGAGCTTCATCCGGCTGAAGCTGAATAACATCAACTTTCGATGGATCAACGCCTTCTTTTTCAAATGCCGCATATAACAAACCGAATGCACTACTACCTTTTGCTACCGCTACTTTTTTACCTTCTAAATCTTTTACAGACTTTATATCACTACCTTCTGGAAGTAAAATAGCATTATTTGTTTCACCGTTTGATAATAAAGCGATTTCTTTAAAATCAATGCCTGCTGCTTGACCTGAAAGAGGTGGTGTATTACCTACCTCAGTAATATCTAATTTTCCTGCTGCAATTCCTTCAAATTGCGGTGGGCCACTTTGAAATTCTGTCCAGGAAATTTTCACACCTGCTTCTGCAAAAGCGTCTTCTAGCCATCCTTTTTCTTTCGCTACCCACAATGGCGAAAGCACTTGCTGAATGCCTAAATTGATTGTTTTCGTTGAGGATTTACTGCCGTTACTTTTAGCATCTGATGATGAACAAGCTGCTAACAATAACGTGATTGCTGTCAGTAATAATAAAAATGTTTTTTTCATATGTCTCTTCCTCCTATATGCCTTCACCATCGATATAACGTTGGCTTTCTGTTTTTTCGAATTCTTGTAAGACTTGCTGCCTTACCTGCTGATAGGAAGGGCTTGTTTTTGCACGTGGATAACTCAGTCCGACATGCACGAGCTTTTGTATATGTCCTGGATTTGCACGTAAAATCGCAACATCGGTTCCAAGATAAATTGCCTCGTCAATATCGTGTGTTACAAGTATCATCGTAATGTTCTTACGTTGCCATATATCAATGAGCACATCTTGTAAATGCTGGCGTGTGAATGCATCGAGTGCTCCAAACGGCTCATCAAGTAACAATACTTCCGGATCTCGAATAAGCGCCCTCGCAATTGCTACCCGCTGTGACATACCGCCTGATATTTCACTCGGATACGCCTTCTCGTAACCTTTTAATCTCACAATTTCAATCATTTCGTCTACTTTTTGACGAACATCTTGATCTTTCAGACTTAGATCTGCTGCTATATTTTGCTCAACGGTCATCCACGGAAACAAACGATGTTCCTGAAAAATAAACCCTTGAGCAATACCTGGCTTTACAACTTGACGATCATTAACATGAACAGCACCTTGATATTCTGTGTCAAGTCCCGCTACAATTTTTAAAAGCGTACTTTTACCGCAACCACTTGGTCCAATAATCGTTAAAAAATCACCTTTTTTAACTGTTAATTTAACTTCATCGAGTACACGTTTACGTTCTTGTTCGATTTGGAAGCTTTTTTCATCGATTTGAATTTGTACACTCATTTAATACCTCCTAATAAAAAAGACAACAAGAAGTCTTCATCATGTTCCTAACATGAATAAAGACCTCCAGTTGTCTAGTGAGTCTAATTATCTATTATTCTTATTTAATAACTAGGTATTAATTGAATATAAAAAGCTTTAAATTCCTTTAGATGAGTTTAAAGCTATCCTGCTTCTCAATGTATTTCAATACCTAGTATTTCAATAAGTTTATTTTAGGTTCTTCCATATATAATGTCAATACTTTTTTCAAAATATTCTTTCACTTCTAGATTAACATAAACACTTTAGAGGCTAGGTTCCTACTTGAGAGAAATCTAGCCTATTGCATTATAGTTCATTTTAATTTTATGGATTTAAAACGATAAGTAGTATGCAAGATTTTATACTTACTACTGTGCTTATAACAATTACTTAAATCTTGTTAACCTGAGACCCCATAAGATTGATGCTTCATTTTCCTTTTTGTGTTACTTTAAAAAATATATTGATGTTATGTAATTTTAAATAAGGATGTGAGAATACATTGGATTTTACAAATAAAACAGTGATCATAACAGGCGCTGGAAATGGAATCGGGAAAGGAATTGCATTACTTTATGCAGAAAAAGGTTCCAATGTCGTTTTAGCAGATATCGATGAAAACGCAGGAGAACAAACAGCTGCGAGAATTACAGAACAAGGTGGAGAAGCACTTTTCGTACAATCAGATGTAAGACTGGAGAAAGATATAGTTCGGTTAATGGAAGTAGCCCATCACACATACGGTCAGATAGATATTTTAATCAATAATGCAGGAAAAACGTTATTTAAGTCTCCTTATGATTTATCCATAGAAGAATGGGACGATATGATCAACACAAACTTAAGAAGTGTTTTCTTGGCATCACGTGAAGCAGCAAAATATATGCGACATAACAAGGAAGGTGGCTCTATTGTAAATATTGCCTCCACAAGGGCCATCATGTCTGAGCCAAATTCAGAAAGTTATGCTGCCACAAAAGGTGGGATTGTTGCAATTACACATGCGCTTGCAGCCTCATTCAGCGAAGATAGGATTACCGTTAATGCCATTTCCCCTGGTTGGATTGAAACAGTAGATTATTCAAAACTAAGTAAAATCGATCATGAACAACATCTATCAAAACGTGTAGGAAAACCAGAAGATATTGCACGAGCTTCTCTTTATTTAACTGCCAAAGAAAATGATTTTGTCACAGGCATTAACTTAGTTGTAGATGGTGGAATGACGAGAAAAATGATATATGAGGAATAAGAGACAATCAAGCTATTGAGGATGTACAAAGAATACAATAACGAATAGTTATCAAAGTGGATTCTACAATAAAAGCAGACGCCAATTAGAAGTACGTACCAACACTTCTAAACGTCTGTTTTTTATGTTTCAACAAATATTAAGTTAGGTGAAAAGAAAGTTTTCACCCCACCTACAGCATTCACACAACTGTAATATTCAGAGTGTCCATATTCATATTCAACTAATATGCACTTATTTTATGAGGTTCACTGATTGTTTCACTGAAGCATTCTAGCTTCTCATTGAGAGGTATATCATTCATTCTTTATCAATTGGGGCATGAATATGATTTTCATATGTATCAACGTACATATTTCCATTACCGGACAGGACAGCATATAATACATCATGTTGAACTAAGTTTCGTTTCTTTAGTTCCGAATATAGCCATGATTCTGTTAAGTTATTCTGCTCTAGATTTTCCTTTATCACTTCTCCATCCATAATTAGTTCAATAGGTAATTTGAATTCAGGGGTTATCGGTATCATTAGATCTTGTCTAGTTACGTTTCTGAATTGAGGCTTTTTCAAAACCGTTAATGTTCCGTTTGTTTCTACAATTGCAAACAGTACTTCTTCAATATTAAAGACATCCTTTTCCCTTAACTGTTGATTTAAATAATCTAACGTATAGCGCATCTTATTCATATTTTTTTCTAGTATTTTTCCATTTTGAATAACAATAGTAGGGTCACCAGCTAAAAACTTTCTGCTTTTTCTACTTTTTAAGGAAATGACAGCAATCGTAAAAATAATAATGAAATAAATGACCAATGCAATGATAATATGATGTACCTTTATAGATGTATTAAAGGCTAAGTTTGCGGATATGGCGCCTAATGAGATGGATGCAACAAAATCAAACATTGTCATTTGAGAGATTGTTTGTTTGCCTAGTATTCGTGTGCCTATTAGTAACAGTCCAAAAGAAGCTATTGACCTCAAAATAACCTCGAAATTCTCAGACATTTCAACACCTCGTTTAATCTTTTACCAATAGACTTTACTATTTCTCCTTTTCTAAACCTTTTTTAAGGATAAGCTTCTTCATGCTAAAAGAAGCAATAGCCCCCCATTCACTAATTGCTACAATCAAATTCCCATCACTAAAAGTATTATTTTACCTAGATTTTATAATCAGCTGAGTTGAAGAGTATTTCAACAAGGCTTCTAAATAAGTTATATTGATTTTGATTAAGCCAATCTTCTTCATATTCTGCCATTAACCACATTACTTCATCTAAAAAAATATGCTGTAACACTGCATCCCAAACTTCTTTTTCGAATTCAGTTAATGTTGTATATGTTTTATATCCTTCTAGAAATAACTTCCATTGTGTTGGCGTGAATATACGATCTGGTGCGGTATCGAGTTCATTGTGAAATAATAGTAAAACTAATGCTAAGTCAAAAATTCTAGGCAACCATGTAGCGTTGTCAGGATCAATTAGATATGGTGAGGGTGTAAATATTATATTATTTGCTTTGTAATCATATAGTGTAGCTACTAAAGGCAGCCTTAAATCTTTTATAGTTGCTTGGTTTTTAACAGCTTCAATAGTTTTTGTTCCATACCGTCTACTGAGAAAGTACGGTTTGCCTTATGAATGTTTTGCCGAATGGATTGCATGTCGCGTAACACTTCTTGCTCAGTAAAATCAAAGACATCATATGTAGGTAAATAAAATTCATTGATCTGACTTGAAACTGAGTGGATTCTACCTAGCAACTTACCTGACTGATAAATTTCTTCATCTTTTGCTGTATATTTATTTCCATCGATAAAAGGATACATCACGTAAATGGACTCATTAATTTCTATGGGTTCAGTTAAAGGTGTCACGATATTTATTTCATGCTCTTTTAATGTTTTTAAAAAGCACATTAAGTTTTGAGCTGCTTTTAAAGGCGTTTGCGTTTTTTTAATAATTACATCTTGATCATCTTTTTTGACTTTATAAACGGGTGAGAAAGGATAAATACTAGTGGGTTCTTCATCAATTTTTATACCAAATTTATGGATAATCTCTTTTGAATTCAAAGTTTTTTCTCCTCTCTTCAATCATTTTCAGATACATCTTCGTTTCCTTTCAACGAAAAGGACTTAATATAAGTAAATACGCCAGTTAATATACCCACACCAAATAGAATACTTCCAATAATTACAAAGTTGTTTATATAATTCTCAATAACTACCTCATATCTGTTATCAAGATAACCATCTGGTTGACTTGAAGCCCAAGAGTCTCCTAAATAAGTTCCAATCGAAACACTGAAAAACATCAACACCAATCCTATAATCATCATTATGGACAAGATAATACTAAGTCCCTTAATTTGTTCTTTTGACATCGTGCTCCCCCTTTAATAGTGAAAAGCTTCCCAACCAATTTTTCAGAAAAAAAATTGGCCTGTTGCACATTTATAATCTTATAATCAATTCTACAAAAATAGCATAAGTCCTTTTTTGTTTAACACATCTTACTTCTTAGTAATAGAATTCCACCTGAATTTTTAGTGTAAATTAACCTTTTTCTACTAAATAGATACCCAGTTCATCACGTTTCCCGCATATTTTTGGTACAATTAAGTTAAACCTAGAGGAACGCTATTTGTATAAGGCAATTTTATTTAGATTGAAACAACTATGGAGGTACACTATGGGAAATAGTAAAACGAAGACAAAAATAAGTGCGAAAGGGGCTATTTTTAAAGGGATTTTAGTAATAATTGGCGCATTAATAGCTGCCTATGGATTAGAATCCATTTTAATACCAAACAATGTATCTGATGGTGGTGTGACCGGTATTAGCATTGTTTTTTCTCAGCTTTTCGGTCTTCCACTAGGCGTATTAATCGCTATTATTAATGCTCCTTTTATATGGTTAGGCTATAAACAAATTGGTAAAAGCTTTGCCATTTATTCTGTATTAGGCATCCTTTCTTTAGCGATTGGTACAGTAGCTTTTCATCATGTCGAAACGATTATCGAAGGTGATTCCCTATTAATCACAGTTGTTGGGGGAATTATTTTAGGTTTTGGTATGGGTCTTGCTTTGCGTAATGGTGGAGCATTAGATGGAATTGATATGTTAGCTGTATTACTTTCACGTAAACTACCATTTGGGACAAGCGACTTGATATTATTTTTAAATATGTTTGTATTTATACTTGTTTCAACTGTTTTTGGTTTAACAGGTGCAATTTTATCTGGGCTTGCTTACTTTATCGCTTCTAAAGTTATTCACATTGTTGAAGAAGGATTTAGCGGTACTAAAACATATAAAATTATTTCTAAAGAACCAGAATTACTTGTCGAAACTATTCGAGATCGTCTTGGTCGTGGTGCTACCTTAACAGATGTTTATGGAGGATATACGAACGAGCAATTTAAAGAAGTTACTTGTGTTATTAACCGTTTAGAAGATACTAAGATCAAATCAATTATATTCGAAATCGATCCAAAAGCATTCGTTACAGTTTATGATATGGCCGAAGTAAAGGGCGGTAACTTCACGAAAAAGAACATTCACTAAAATATTTTCACGAAGAAACCTCAGATTCATCATTTTTTATGAGTCTGAGGTTATTTCATCTTTTTTTGCCTTATAGGGTGAAAGATATGATTATAGACTCCCCTACCCATACCATAAAACTATACTAAAAATAAATTCTATGATACTTTATCTATATAAAAGCAGGAAAAAAGTTATATATTATTTTACATATAATCCATTTAAATATATTCACAAAGGAGTTTTTTACTAATGAACACCATTGTAAATTTCAATCCAAGCACACAAAAAGCTATTTTATCAGCTTTAGAAACAAATCTAGCAATGATAGAGTTCAACTTAAATAAAGAAGTCATTTGGGTAAACGAAAATTTTGCACGAACTTTGGGTTACACCGTTAGTGAAATGAAAAATATGACTCATAGACAATTCTGTACGAAAGAATATGTTAATAGCAAAGAATATGTTGAATTATGGGAAAGTCTTCGCAAAGGAATCAAGTTTCAAGAAAAAATCCAAAGGGTCGGCAAAAAAGGAAATTTACTATGGTTTGAAGCTACATATATGCCCGTTCTCAATGAGGAAGGTCAGGTAAAGGCTGTCCTTAAAATAGCTACGGATATTACAGAACGGGAAAACCAAACAACAGACGTCATTTCTCAATTAAAAAATATGCCCGTAGAATTAGTAGATTTGGTTGTTGCAAATTCTAAGGAGAAAGTAGATACAATTCAATCTTTAAAAGAACATACCAATTTAATCAGTGAAGTATCTAAGTTAATACGCAATATAGCTACTCAAACGAATATGTTGGCATTAAATGCGGCGATTGAAGCCGCTCGTGCAGGCGAACATGGTAGAGGGTTTAAAGTTGTAGCTGATGAAGTACGTAGATTGGCTGGAGATGTCTCGAATTCAATTAGTCAAGTAGATAGCAATATAGAAAATATCACACAAGAAGTAAAAAGGATCAATGATATCACTGAAAATTTACAAACATCCATTATTGAAACGCAAACTAAATTCAAGAAAACCATCGAAGACTTTGAAAACATTGAAAAATAAAGATAAATCTAAGTGCAAAGGAATCGACTTTCCTGTGGAATTGGTTCCTTTCTACTCCAAGTCGAAATCGTCTATCGATCTATCGATATTAACATTTGTTCACCCACTTTTTCGTGTAAAGATTTTTTGCCTTTAAAAGAAATACCCATCCAGTTCAAAGCACTAGATGAGTATTTTTACATTTATTTATTTTTGTACTGTCCATTTAAAGGGATCTTCAATTAATTACTAATTTGGTCATACGGTCACCAAATTGGACATCCCACTCATCTTGCATCTCAGGGTTTTCCAATAAAATTTGTCTTTGCTGCTGTTCTGATAAAGCTGCTACCCAGTAAGAGATTGGCTCAATATTGACCGATGGACCTGCTTGAGAAAACAATATAGCAAATTCAGCTGCACTCCAGATTAGACCCTTCGCACGCACAATTGATAATGGCATATGCTCACTCCATTCTTTAAACCGTACAGGATGGAATGGTATTTTTCTCGTATAGGTGAAAGAAGATATTCCATATTCTTCAGTTTCGGGTGTGTGATTTTCATGACCTAGCTGTAACTCTTTTAACCATCCAGCAGAATTGGCAACACGTTCAAAATCGAATTTTCCTGTATTTATAATTTCTTTCGGATCTATTTTGCCATTTATTGTACGAATAATCTTTGCCTCAGGTTGTAATTTACGAATGATTTTCTCCAATTTTTGTAACTCTATGGCCGAAACTAAATCGCATTTGTTTAGTATTAGTACATCACAAAATTCTATTTGGTCGATTAATAAATCAGCTACATCACGGTCATCTAACTCACCTACAGCCTCTTTCCGATCAAGCAAACTCTCACCTGATTGGAAGTCATGCCAAAAACGATTTGCATCGACAACCGTTACCATTGTATCTAACGTGCAAATTTCTGGTAAGTTTATACCTGATTCTTCATCTAAGTACGAAAAAGTTTGGGCAACAGGAATCGGTTCGCCAATACCAGTGGACTCAATTACGATATAGTCAATATCACCAATGTCGACAAGATGCTGTACTTCCACCAACAAATCCTCAAGCAGCGTACAGCAAATACACCCGTTTGACATCTCCACTAACTTTTCTTCTGTTCTAGAAATGCCTCCACCCTTTTCTACTAGCTCTGCATCAATATTAATCTCACTCATATCATTAACTATAACGGCTACGCGTAAATTTTGTTTATTTTGCAAAATATGATTTAACACCGTCGTCTTCCCAGACCCTAAATAACCACTTAATACTGTAACTGGAATTTTCTTTGTCATTATTGATTCTCCTTTTTACATTTACTCATAGGAAAATGAAACACTCCATTATCACCAACTGGATTTTTTTACTCCTGGAATTTGTCCCTTATGTGCATATTCTCTAAAAGCAGTACGAGACATTTTAAACTTTCTCAAATATCCTCTTGGTCTCCCTGTCACTTCACATCTGTTTTTTAAACGTGTCGGAAATGAATCTCTTGGAAGCTTTTGAAGTGCTTCGTAATCTCCTTTTTCTTTTAGCTCTTTTCTAAGGGCAGCATATTTTTCCAACATCGCTTGTCGTTTTTGTTCTTTCACGATTTTAGATTTTTTCGCCATTGCTCTTTACTCCTTTATAATCATCAAAGCGTAATGATTACTATTTAAAAATGATTAAAATTTTTTATAATCTTATTTGGTTTCTCGATGTAATGTCCGTTTTATTAAACGTGGGCTATATTTCATTAGTTCTATACGCTCTGGATTTGTTCGTTTATTTTTCGTTGTTATATAATTTCGATCTCCAGTTTCTGTACATGCTAACGTTATTTTAACTCTCATCATTTTACCTCCTGCTCTTTATATAAGATTGATATACAAATCGTAATAATTACGTTTTAAAAAATCAAAAAATAAATCCTCTTAATGGATTTATATTAGTACTCCGTTATCGTAAATCGTAATCATTACTATTTGCAAGTTTTTTTATTTTCACAAGTTCTACAGTAATCTGATATCTACTTTTAATGCATTAACCATATTATCTTCAACACATATTTTTAATATTTAACAGATTTTATTTATCTTGTCTCTTTCCTACTTTTTATAACTCTAGCAAAGTAAATTCCGATGCTTACGGCGATTGTTGTAATGAGGATATCAAGTAAATTAAATGCTCCTTTTTTAAAAAAGACGAGTATGATTTTACCTATTAATACTCCAATAAAAGCCCAAAAAATTGTTTTCAATTTAATACACCACCTATTTTCCGATAATAATACTATATATAGAATTACAAGTAAAATATCGGAAATATGAAAATTGATATTTATCATAGGAAGAAAATAAATGGTAAAATAGAATAAATTGACTTTGAATATATAGAGAACTACTTAAATATGTTTTGCTTTTTCCAAACATCTAGAAAAATAGGAGTCTAATAAAATGATGAATTTAAAAGATATACTAGCACTTGATTTTGCATACTTGGACACCTTTTCAACACGAACAGACACTTCCTGGGGTGCATTGTTTTGTAATGAAAACCAACCAAATTATTATGATGCCAATCACGCGCATATTAGTGAAGCGAGTTATGATCCAATATCAGTTATTGAGGAAGTTAAAGATTTCTATATTTCCAAAAATATCATTCCTAGATTTTATATCTATAATCTAGATGTTCAACAAGACCTGCTCGCTCTTCTGAAGTCAAATAACTTTGGCTATGAAGAATTCATCAGCCCCGTTCAGTTGTGGGATAATCATATTATTAAGGTTGAGAAGAAAGAACAAACCACAATTGAAAAGGTTACAGAAGAAAATTATGAAGAAGCTTTAGAAATTGAGTGTAGTATCAAGGAATTTGGTGGAAAAGAGATTATGCAGAAAGCCTTTGAACAACAGTTCAATCATCCTGCTTTCACACACTATCTTCTTCGCTATGATGGAAAACCTTGTTCAACTGCATGTATTTTTGAACATAATCATCAGGCTCGATTAGAAAGTGTAGCAACACTTGAAGCCTATAGAGGGAAAGGTTTTATAGGAGAACTCATTCAGTTTGTACAAACAGAAATGACTGATAGAGGAATTCAAAAACTGTGGGTTTTCCCAATAAATGAAAATATCGAAAAAGTATATCAAAAATATGGTTTCCAAACAGTAGATAAGCTTAAAACCGCACACGCTTTTTTAGGTGGAAAAAGTTTAAAAGATATACAGGGATAGTATTTTTGCCATTTTGATCAGCTCTATCAAAATGGCTTATTTTATCGTTCTATTCATCTTATATCGCTATTTTGTGTGAATAGTCTTTTGAATATCACATACAACAACAGAAAAATGCTATTTTTTTATATCATCATAAATTTTGTATGTTAAATGAAAATAAATACATATTAAAATAAACAAGTTGTCTTTTCAATGGAAACTAACTTATTTCATTTTCTGGGAAATAATATATTTTTTATAAATCGTTTAGTTTAAAAAGGGAGATTTTTATGTCTGAAACTGAAAGTACTAAAACAACACATGAAGAAAAACATTTTATGGCATCTGATTTCATTCGTGATATTGTGATCGGTATGTCTGATGGATTGACTGTACCCTTCGCACTTGCTGCTGGACTTTCAGGCAGTATTTCAAATGCAAATCTAGTTGTTGTAGCGGGTGTAGCTGAAATTGCTGCTGGGTCAATTGCGATGGGACTCGGTGGTTACCTTGCAGCACGTACAGATGAAGAGCACTATGCTTCCGAACTTGAGCGTGAAAGAAGAGAAATTGTGGAATTGCCGGATCGAGAACGCGAAGAGGTGGCAGAAATATTACGTGAATGGAATCTACCTGAATCTGCAGTTAATGAAGCAGTTGAAGCTATGAGTAAAGACTCTGATAAATGGGTCGATTTCATGATGAAGTATGAACTTGGACTAGAAAAACCGGAGCCAAAGCGTGCATTAACAAGCTCCGCTACCATTGGCGGTTCTTATATAGTTGGCGGTCTTATTCCTTTGTTCCCCTACATGCTAATTCAAAATGCAAATTCAGCTTTACTTCTTTCCGTCATTATGACACTTATCGCTTTGTTTATCTTCGGATTTGTAAAAGGACGTTTTACAGGCGCAAACCCATTTAAGAGTGCTTTCCAAACAACATTAGTCGGAGGTATCGCTGCAGGTATCGCCTTCTTAATAGCAAGACTGATTTCATAAAATTTGTCCAAAGAAAAACACCTTCAAAACTTTGTATATAGAAAATATACGTGCTTTGAAAATGCTCTAATGGAGATAACATCTGTTCTTTTTATTTTGTATATCATGCATTTTTTTGATTTTTATCCCTCGATAATTGCCAAATATGATTAGTAATTTCGATTGCTTCTGGTGCATGCACGGTATCGCGAAAACTATTGTAAAATTGGAATGCTACAACACTTAAAATATGAAAACGTGGCTTTTCTTTTCCTAGTTCTTCGATTAAATAATCCAGATACTCGTTTTGTTGAAAGCTCAGCTTTTCCAAATATGCTTTAAAACCTGTAACTTGTTTCAATAGCTCTTGTTGATCGACGGTCTCAACAAACGTATGTTCCTTAATATAATCTTCAAAATACGTACCAAGCATTGTTTTTTGTTTTTTAATCAGCTCTGGTATAATCGCATCAAGTTGAGTGAGAACAAAGTTTACACTATCAGTGACATTTCCACGTGGATAACCAATGATCTTTCCAATATGAAACATTTGATGCATCATACCGAACAAAAGAATAGCCGCATCATAATGATAGGGAACCAATTTAAGACCGTAGATGTCTAATAGTCGACGAGCAGTCCAATTTATCTCTTGTAGAAGCATTTGATCGACTAATTGTTTTAACTCCTTATCACCAGAATGTAGAATAGATTCAAAAATTGGCAATAGATTTTGTTCTTTATTCACCTGCAGAGAAGAAATCAGTTGAGCGGCAAGTACATTCTTGTCGTTCTTTTCTTTTCCTGTTAAAGCTTTGATTTTGCGTACATTCGTTTCTTTTCGTCCAATATCTAAAATAGCTATTAAACATTCTTTTTTAGATGGGAAATAGTTGTAGAACGTCCCTTTTGAAATTTGAGCTTCATCCAAGATATCTTGAATCGATGTTTCCGTAAAACCTTTTTCAGAGAATAATTTTACACAAGCCTTAATAATTTGTCGCTTACGGTTGTTCATATATTCACCTTTTTTTAGTATATTAAGTTGAACTAACAGTTTAATTTTACCCTATTTCTACACGAACCGGCAAGTGAATGGACTAACATTATAATTATGAAAGCCCTTTCTATTAAGGTTTCCAATACCCTCTCTATATTTTTCTTGCAATAATTGAACTGCGAGTATAAAATAAATCAAGTAAACTTAAAATATAAAAATAGGATAAGAGGGATTTAAGCATGAACACAACACATAAAAAGCCCCCTTACTTGATGATTGCAATATTATTCGTCGGGGCATTCGTAGCGTTTTTAAACAATACGCTTTTAAACGTAGCGCTTCCTTCTATTATGAAGGATTTTGATGTTGAAGCATCAACTGTTCAATGGCTAGCAACTGGTTACATGTTAATAAGTGGTGTACTTGTACCAGCTAGTGCATTTTTAATTACGCGCTTCAAAAATAAAACATTATTCGTCACTTCAATGACGATTTTCACAATCGGTACAGCATTAGCGATTTGGGCACCAAGCTTTGGTGTGTTACTAGCAGCTCGTATGATTCAAGCTCTTGGCGCATCAGTAATGGGTCCATTATTAATGAATATTATGTTAGTTAGCTTCCCTGTTGAAAAACGTGGGGCAGCAATGGGAATCTTCGGTCTTGTTATGATCATGGCACCAGCCATCGGTCCTACATTATCTGGTTACTTAGTTGAGCATTTCTCATGGCACTACTTATTCATTGTTATCTTACCATTCGCTGTAATTTCATTATTATTGGGAATCTTTAAATTCGATAATGTAATGGAAACAAGACCTGTTACAGTCGATGTATTATCCATCATCTTATCTACAATTGGTTTTGGTGGCCTGTTATATGGATTCTCTACTGCTTCATCTGCAGGTTGGAATGCATTCGAAGTTTGGGGTACTATCACAATTGGTACAATAGCTTTAATCATCTTTGTACTTCGTCAATTACGACTTGAAAAACCACTTCTAAGCATGGAAGTATACAAACACCCAATGTACGCTATGGGTAGCGTAATCTCAGTTGTTATCTCAATGGCGATGTTCTCTGGTATGATTTTAACACCACTTTATGTTCAAAATGTTCGTGGTATTTCACCATTAGATGCAGGTTTAATGATGTTACCAGGTGCGCTTGTAATGGGTCTTATGTCACCAATTACTGGTAAAATATTCGACCGCATTGGTCCTCGTCCTTTAGCAGTAGTTGGTTTATCAATCGTAGCTATTTCTACTTACTTTTTATCACAACTAAAATTAGATACTACTTACACTTACTTAATCATTGCATATACTGTTCGTATGTTAGGTATGTCAATGGTGATGATGCCTATCATGACAAATGGTTTAAACCAATTACCACAACGTTTAAATCCACAT
This sequence comes from uncultured Rummeliibacillus sp., assembly GCF_934216135.1. Lineage (NCBI taxonomy): Bacteria > Bacillati > Bacillota > Bacilli > Caryophanales > Caryophanaceae > Rummeliibacillus > uncultured Rummeliibacillus sp. The sequence continues at coordinate 65,557 of NZ_CAKQBI010000008.1, forward strand.
GGTACAGCACTTAACAACACACTTCAACAAGTTGCAGGTGCAATCGGTTCTGCAGTTATGATCACAATCATGACAAACCGTACAAAGAGCGAAGCAGACGACCTAGACATTAAAGCAACTGTTGCGAAAAAAGTAAAAGAAAAAGCAATGGAAGCTGCTCAAAATGGTGAGCAAATGACAGAAGTTCAAATGGCCAAATATGGTAAAGAAGTTGCTAAACATTTAGCTAACAAAGCCATGGTTGAAGGTATTAACTTCTCATTCTTCATCGCTATGATCATTACAATTGTAGCACTTGTCTTATCTTTATTCTTAAAACGAGTTAAAGTAACACCCGCACAAGTTGAAGAAGACAAAACAGCAAAATAAGCATTTATTCAAAGTGGCACAAACTGATATTTCAGTTTTGTGCCATTTTTTTATTTACGTATTAAAGATATGAAATTATGAAACCACCAACTGCTCCTGTTAGCACAATTACCCAAGGCGGAAGCTTCCAATATACTAACATGAAGAATAGAATTGCTGCCAGTGCAAAATCCATAGATGATTTAATCGCACTGGTCCATATTGGCGTGTATAGTGCGGAGATTAAAATACCAACAACAGAAGCATTTACTCCAAGCAGAGCTCCCTTAACCTTTGAATTTGTACGAAGCGCATCCCAAATTGGTAACGACCCAATGATCAAAAGGAATGCAGGCAAGAATATCGCAAATGTCGCAAATATTCCACCTTGCCAGCCGTTCATAACAGCTCCAATGTATGCCGCAAACGTAAATAACGGCCCTGGTACTGCCTGGGTGATACCATAACCAGCCAAAAATTCTTGTGTGCTGAGTAAACCAGTTGGCACAAATTCCTGTTCTAACAATGGTAATACAACATGCCCCCCTCCAAAAACTAGGGCCCCTGCACGATAAAAACTATCAAACATACTAATCCAATTACTAGATATTAATCTACTTAGAATAGGAAGAAAAATTAACAATATAAAGAATAACGCTAAGCTTAAATATCCAAGACGTTTTGAAATAGGAAAAAGCGATACGTTTGTTTGTCCTTCTTTTATGGATTTATTTTTATAAAGAAAATATCCAACAATTCCTGCTATTAAAATCACACCAATTTGAGTAAATGCAGTTTGCCAAATAAGTGTAACTACTAATACGAACAACGCAATCGTTTTTCTCTGAATGTCAGGCGCATGATGTTGAACCATTCCTATTACCGCATGAGCTACAACTACAACCGCTACAATCTTTAATCCACTTAGCCAGCCAGCATCTCTAATATCATAAATTTGAAGTAAAGACGCAAAAAAGATGAGTGCTATAACAGACGGTAAGGTAAATCCAAGAAACGATATTATTCCTCCAACAATTCCCCCACGCGCAACGCCTATCCCAATGCCTACCTGACTACTTGCTGGACCCGGTAAGAATTGACTCAAGGCAACGAGATCCCCATAGTTTTTCTCGTTGATCCACTTTTTTCTCCTGACATACTCTTCATGAAAATAACCAAGATGTGCTATTGGACCACCAAAAGATGTCATCCCTAGTTTTGTTGCAACCATCCAAATTTCCAACCATCTCTTCCACTTATTTTCCGCTTGCTTTTTCATCACTACCCCACTTTCGAATTTCGAAATGCGCTATATTCTTTCTGGTATGCTATCACCTCTGAGCATTGTTCTATATTTCATATTTTATCTCTCGCCATCTAAGTCTTCCTTCATTATTTGAATAGTTGCACTATGTATGTCAGAGATTACTAGCAAACTTTGCTATTATGAAGTTACCCCATCTAATTTTTTGATTCAACATAATCAATAATTATTTACAATATTTACAGTAACTTAAATAAATTTATAAAAGGCCATACTCAAAAATCGTACATTTACGACTTTCGAGACGGCCCTTTTATTTCATTCTATTGTCTTTTCTTTGTCTTTTTATTATTTAACTTTTCGGTTGCAGTCAATGGCTCATTCGCAAATTCCTGATTGAAATCTCTAGATTGTTGATCACGAGTTGCTTGTTTATTATTGAAATCCTTGCTCAATTGTTTACTCATTTTTTGATTTTCGTTCATGTTTACCACCTCCATAAGAATAGACTTTGCAAATTCTTATGAAGTATTCCAAATAAAAACCGATTGCTCTTTTAGGTTGAACAGAGTTTATTTCTTTTTTTCGATGTTTTATTTCTTTTTGATAGCTATTTATCTCTTTTTTGTATGTGTTTATTTCCGTTTAGAGCTTATTTATTTCTCTTTATGGTCATTTTATTTCTTTTTATAGCCAGTTCCTTCACTTCATTTAAAACAAGTGTTTCACGTTTTAGCCAATTATTCATCCCAGGATATGTGAATAGGGTTTCATTTTGTTTTATGGCATCTTCAAGATTAACCCATTTAGGCTTAAATTCTTGAAGAGTTTCATATGCATCTAACTCCTGATGAACTGTTTCTTTGTTCTTTAATGCACATATGTAATAGTAGGAATTCATTTGAAATAAATGATCACTTTTAAATTTGTCTATTTTTCGTTCAATAACAATTCCAAAAAAATCTTTCACGATAAAGTTTATGTAACCAGTTTCTTCTCTAACTTCCCTCAATAATGCTTCAATATGGTTTTCGTTTTCTTCTACACCGCCACCAGGAAATTTAAAGTCTCCCTTATTTGTTTGAATTAGTAGAATTTTATTTTCATGAATAATTATTGCTTTAACAGCGTGTCTTTGAATGATACTTTTAGGGTTTTTAACTAATGGAGTAGTTTCTAGTATCTTTTGAAAATGCATTTTTTCACCTCTTGCCTTGTGGCTGAAATTTACTATAATCTTTTTACAATGCCTTATAATTACTAATAGCACAAACCCGTCTTTGATTTGTGCTACAGTTTTAAATACTATATGTGAATGCAGCCCACTCATCCAAATTATTTGTCTGAATTCCCCGACTGCATTTGGTAATTTCTTAAAAGCATTGCATTTGATCGAATCATCCCAAACTTCTCATAATAAGGAATTAAGTCTTCATCGCAACATAAATCTATCATATAAATTTCGTCCAGTTCTTGTAACATACATTTTACTAATTCTTTGCCAATTCCTTTATTTTTGTATTTTGGTAATACTTCTAGTAACGGAATGTAAGCAGATAGAACGCCGTCACTAATAAACTCCAAAATTATTTTTAGTTAGTTAGTAGATGATATATATCAAAAAAATAATAGCAACATAGCGACCTCCAAACACTTTTCAAATACTATACATATTCTACTCAAATACCGAAAACTCCTGCTTTATACTTTAAAAGATTGAATGATTAAAAGATATCCCTCAGCTTTATAAATGTGTTTATAATTTTATAGTTCTCAAAAGGAATCCGACTGTATATTCATACAAATTTTAAATTTATATAAAAAGAAATGAGTTTTAAAGACTCTATTAAAAAAAGATAGAAGAGGTTAATGTGTTCTCTTCTATCTTGCATCGTGTTCACCCTATTTCACAGTTACATTTTTTATAGTACTCCAAGAGCCGTAATATGATTTACCAGATAAGGTTTTATACGCTCTTACTTTCACATAATATTTTTTGCCTTTTTTCAAGTTTTTTATTGTTTTAGTTACCGTATTTTTACTTGCTATTGTGACGCTTTTTGTTTTACTACTTGCAAATTTGCTACTAGTGGAATATTGAATTTGGTATCCACTAGATGAAGCAATACTCTTCCAGTTTACTTTTATACTGTGTGCTTTATCTTTTTTAACGCTCGATACTACAGTTCCTGGATTAGTAGTGGTCTTTAAGACATCGCTGTAGGGTCTGTACTGATTCGTTTTACCATTCGTTTTATAAGAACGAATTTTAAATTGATACGTTGTTCCAGGAGTAAGCTTTGATAATTCGTAACTGTTTGACTTACTTGTAATAGTTTTTAACAATTTGTTTTTACTATCATATTGATAGATTTTGTAACCCGTTACATCATTTTGTTTAGACCAAGTTAGTTTTAAGGAATTACTACTTCTCTTAGAAATAACAAGATTCTTTACCTGAGGAAGATTGGTCGTAATTGCAATTTCACTACTTAACGTACCGTAGTAATTCAATATCCCCAACGTTTTAAATGATCGAACTTTATAGCGATATGTTGTTCCGGCACGTAAGTTGCTCATTGTATAGCTACCTATATTCCTTGAAATAGTTTCGAAAAGTTTATAGCTATTGCTGTCCGTATCATACCTGAAAACTTGATAGCCCGTTACATCTTGTTTTTTCCATTTAAGTTTTAAAGAATCTGATTCGATGATACTTGCATGTAAATCTTTAATTTGAGTGGGATAATCAGTTAATCTATAATCAAAAGTATCCAAGCCAAATCGCGTTACACTATCAGGAATAGTAACACTCGTTAATGGATTATTACTAAATGCATGGTCTCCTATTTTCGTTACGCTTTCCGGAATATCTACATTCGTTAATCTATTTTGATTAAATGTACTCTCCGAAATTTCAGTTATACTATTGGGAATAGATACATTTAACAAGATATTATTACTGAATGCACCATCTCCTATACTTGTTACACTATTAGGAATAATGACGCTCGTAAGTTGATTATTTTTAAATGCATAATCTCCTATTTTCGTTATACTATTCGAGATAAGGAGACTAGAGAGTTGATTCCCCTTAAATGCAAATGATCCAATTTTCTTTACTCCATTCGGAATGGTGACGTTCGTTAACTGATTATCTTCAAATGCAGAATCGTATATACGTGTTACACTATCAGGAATGGTGATACTTGTTAATTTATTTCCTTCAAATGCAAATGGTCCTATTTCCGTAGTTCCATCTGGGATGGTAACACTTTTTAATGGATTATCACTAAATGGAGATTTCTCTATTATTAAACTTTTCGGAAGGTTTATACTCGTTAGTTGATTAGAACTAAATGCATACTTTCCTAAACTCGTCACACTATCGGGGATGGTTATACTCGTTAATTGATTATTGTAAAATGCATAATCCTCTATAGTTGTTACACTATCGGGGATGGTGACAGATGTTAATTCATTATGATCAAAAGCAGAATTCTGTATTTTCGTCACACCATTTGGAATGATTACATTGGTTAATCGATTAGATTTAAATGTATCATGCACTATTGTCGTCACGCTTTCTGGAATCGTGACATTCGTTAATTGGTTTTCACTAAATGCAGAAGACCCTATGCTAGTTACACTATTGGGAATAGATACACTTTTTAGTTGATTCTTTTTGAATGCACCATCCCATATTGCTTTAACGCTATTTGGAATGTCTACTTTTTTTAATTGATTATTTTCAAATGCACTATCCCATATTGTTTTAACGCTATTCGGAATGTCTACTTTTTTTAATTGATTATTTTCAAATGCAAAATTTTCTATACTCACTACACTGTCTGGGATTGTCACACTTGTTAACTGATTACCTTCAAAAGTTCCTGCCTCTATTATAATTACACTTTTGGGAATGACTACGTTGGTTAATAGATTATTTTCAAATGCAGAACTCTCTATATACTTTACATTATCTGGTATATCAACACTTTTTAATTGATTATTTTCAAATGCTCCAGTTCCTATACTCTCCACTTTTCTAGGAATCAACACACTAGTTAACTGATTATAGCTAAAAGCATGACCACCTATATTCGTCACATTATCAGGGATTGTTACACTCGTTAATTGATTATTACTAAAGGCATTGACTCCTATATTCGTCACACTGTCTGGAATCGTGACACTCTTTAACTGATTATAGCTAAAAGTATAATTACCGATACTCGTCACATTGTCAGGGATTGTCACACTTGTTAGTTGATTATGATCGAATACACCATCGCCCATGATTGTCTTACGATTATCTGGCATTGTTATATCTGTTAGTTGATTTGATTTAAACGCATACTTCCCTATTATTTTAATACTTTTCGGAATAGTTAAATCCGATATTTGATTAAAACCAAATGCAAAATTGCCTATACTTATTACACTATCGGGAATAACGAGACTTTTTAATTGATTATAAGCAAATGCATCTTCTCCTATTGTCGTCACACTTTCAGGAATGTTGACATTGGTCAGTTGACAATCATGAAATGCATAATCACCTATATTCGTCACGCTTTCTGGGATAGAGATGCTCGTTAAATCTTTTCTATTAAAAGCGTAATCCCCTATACTCGTTACAGGCTTATTATTCAGTTCACTTGGAATCTCCACATTTTTTGATTTCCCATCGTAACCTTTAATTTCTACTTTTCCATTTATATCAATATATTTAAAATTGCCTTCTTGAAGTGTTTCCGCACTCACTGGAATAATTGATATAGATATAAAACTTAATAACAATGTAAAGATTACTATTACCTTATATGCTAACCTCATAAATAAACCTCACTCTATATTGATATAAAATTCTCATATATGATTATAACATATCAAAAAAGTGATATATTTCTATTTTAAAAGAAATGCATGGATATGGATTGATCGTAATCTCACCACAATCAAACAACCCTGTTGAACTGATTTTTAATCCACGCAAGATTGGGTTTAATCCACGCATTTCAAGGTTCAATCCACGCTTTTGGAAATTCAATCCACGCATTTTTAAATTGAATCCACGTTCCAGACAATTTAAGTCTCCTGGAACCTAATCAAGAAAACCAATAAAAAGGTATGGCTTTTTACAGTAATTCTTAAACTCTATTAAGATGGCTTATTCAAAAAACTTCCTCTCTTTAATAGAGATTCTATACAATATTTTTTGAATGTTTATTTGCCAAGCTTTGTACTGCACGAATAATTCCACCGTATCCAGTACATCTACATAAATTTCCTGAAAGGGCTTCTTTAATATCCTCCTCTGTAGGGTTTGGTTGCATAGATAATAAGTATTTAACCGCTAAGATCATACCAGAGGTACAATATCCGCACTGAAAGCCCCCTTCAAGAAGAAATGCTTCTTGAATTTCATCGAGCGAGACACCACCCATTCCTTCAATCGTCGTGATGGATTTTCCATTTACTTGATAAGCCATTACTAGACAAGCGTTAATGAGTGCCCCATCGATTAAAACACTACATGCTCCACAGCGGCCAATTCCACATGAAATTTTAGTCCCCACTAGTTGCAATTCGTCTCTTAATATATTGACTAGTTTTTCAGTTGGTGATGTTTTTAATATATACTTGTCACCATTAATCACTAGATTTAAAGTGAACGTTTGTTGATCTTCTATAGCCAAATCATTATGTAAGGCTGTGTTATTTATATCCATGTAAGCATCCCCTTCGATTCAATGTTTTCAAGGATTTCTTCAGAAGAAATGGGTAGTTTAGATACCCAACAGCCAATTGCATCATGAACTGCTTTGACAACAGCGGGAATAATCGCTATTGTGCCGATTTCCCCTACTCCTCTTGGGCCATACGGATCCCCTTCTACTAAATCTTCAATTGCGTGAACATTTGTTTCGAAAGGAACATCTACAATATTAGGCATCAGATAAGCGTCAAAGTTAGTCGTTGCTAATTGACCGTCAATCATTTTCACCTCTTCCATTAAGGTATAACCTAGTGACATGACGCCTCCTCCTTCAATTTGGCCAATATATCCTTTAGGACTTACAACAGGTCCTGCAGAGACGACATGATCAAGTGCTAATATCTTTACTTTTCCAGTTAAAAGATCTACCTCCACCTCGACTTTTACGCCTCCAAACGTGTATAAGAAATGACCCCCATTTACCGCATCGGGTGTCACTGGAAAATGAAAACTTGTTAGAACAGTTTGATCAACGATTCCTTCAGCACATTCTTTATACGTCATGCAAGGTGCATCATCTTTTCCAACTTGCCAAATACCATTTGGACCTAGATATAGCTCTTCTTCATGAATTGATGTTGTATCTGATACGTACTTACATATTTTCTCTTTAAACGGACCTTTCATCTTTTGTAGAGATTGCCAAACAATACTTGTTCCGCGTGATGCTGTAGAAGATCCGGAAAGCGGAACAACTGAAGTATCACCAATGACAATTTTTACATCTTGTTGACTACAACCGATTTCTTCGATGACCAGATTTTCAATAACGGATAGAAGCCCTTGACCACATTCTTCAAAACCAAAGGATATTTCAATTTCACCTTGTTTGTTTAAAGAAATTCGGCCACCAGCACTATCTAATCGACCAAATCCAAGTCCCCCTCCGTGCATGGTAATGGCAATTCCTGTTCCATATCGTTTCCATGGCGATTCTTTATAATCTTTGTTGGGTAGCTTTGAAAGTTCTTGGACTTTTTCTAAAACAAGAGCTGCTCCATCTGTTGGCGCTATCCGATGCCCCATTGGCCCCAAATCGTAAGTGGTTCGTAAGTTTTTCTTTCGAATTTCGATTGGGTCCATTTTTAAGACCTCTGCTAAACGATCCATCTGCCCTTCTAAAGCAAACGTTATTTGATTTCCACCAAAGCCTCTAAATTCCCCGGATACACCGTTATTCGTATAAACCGATACGCCTTCCGTTTCAATGTTCGGAATCATATAAGGACCTGCTGCATGTTCCACTGCAAAGTCTAGAACTGCAGGGCCTAGCGTGGTATATGCACCTTTATCTGCAATGATTTTCACTTGATGGGCAAGTATTTTCCCAGTAGCATCTGTACCTGTTTTTACGGTGATTTTCATTGGATGTCTTTTAATGCTTGCTCGAATGGATTCTTCTCTTGTGTTATGAATTTTCACCGGTTTTTTGGTTGCTAAGGCTAGAAGCGAAGCATAGGGTTGAATATTTTGTTCATCCTTGCCTCCAAAAGAACCTCCAATTGGAGACGAAACAATTCGAATCATACTTTCTGGAATTCCTAAAATCCTTGAAATTTGAAAACGGTCTTTAAAACCGTGTTGAGTAGCAGCGTAAACTGTAATGCCCCCATCATCTTCAGGGACAACTACTCCACCTTCCGTTTCCATATATCCATGTAATTGCCGAGGTAATTCATACGTTTCTTCTACGATTGCAACACATTCTTCAAAAGCTTGTTGAACATCTCCATTTCGAAAAGATGAACGGCTACAAATATTCCCTGCTGGATGAAGTCTGATTGCATCCGATTCGAGCGCCTTATCTGGTGAATCGAGAATTGGCAGTTCTTCATAAACCACTTCGATATGCTTCAATGCCTCTTCTGCGAGCTCAAATGATTCTGCGGCAACAGCTGCAATCGCATCACCTATATAGCGAACTCGATCTTCACAAAAAACTGGTTGGTCGGCAATTATGATGCCGAATCTATTCATCCCTGGAACGTCTTTATGAGTGATTACTGCTTCAACACCCGGTATACTTTCGGCTTTTTCAGTATTAATAGAAAGAATTTTCGCATGTGGGTATTTGCTTCTTAATACTTTTCCATACAACATATTCGGGAAAGTTAAGTCAGTTAAGTATTTCAAATCCCCTGTTACTTTAGACAATCCATCTGGACGTATTCGATCCTTTTTTTCTATTAAGTTAGATTTCATCGGTATCCCCCTCACCACAACCAATTGACGTGAACTCTCTCTGTAATGCAGCAACCATAAGATTGGCCGCAACTTTTCTTCGATAATTGGCAGAAACAAAAGCATCTTCTGCAGGTGAAATTTCAGATAAAATGGATGTATAAACACCCTTCCAATCAAGTACATCGCCTTTTTTCCCTATCAAATGGTACGCTGTATTTTCTAAAAGGAGAGGCTGATTATCCCCTCCGCCTAAAGCAAGATTGGCTTCTTCAATAACACCATCTTCATCCCAACTTATTCTTCCAGCAACAGTTAAGATAGCTGCCGTAAACGTTTCTCTTCTACCTATTTTTTTATAAAATGAATACGAGTTAGTACGAACCAAATCAGAGGTTAGTTGAATAGCTGATAGTAAAGCCGCCGTTTTCTTTTGTGAATGTTGAAGCCAATCCCAAAAATCTACTAAGTATGTTTCCCTTTCATCATGAAAAAGAAGCTTTGCCTTAAGCGCTAGGAAAAGTGGTATCAAGTCACCTACTCCGCCCATAATATTCCCACCAATCGTCCCACGATTTCTTACTGCAGGAGCAGCAATCGATTGCAATGCTTCACAAATTACGGTGAAGTCTTTTAAGTTTGGATCTGTCTTGTAACTACTAAGTAAAGTTGATGCTCCTATCGACAAAATTCTTTTATCTTCATCTATTTGAATTTGCTTTAACGTTGGTATTTGCTCGAGACTGATTATATTTTTCGGAACTTTACGTCCATTCTTCCATTGCAATTGCAAAAGCGTCGATCCTGAAACAAACTCCGCTTCCGAACCAAACTCTTTTTTTCGTTCAATTGCCTCCTCAATAGTAGTTGGAGCCCATATGATTGGAGAACTTGATATCAAAGGTTCAATCTGATTTACCATACAACATCCCCCTTTAAGATTTATGTATTGCATTGATGCACTAATTTATTGAAGTATAAAGATGCTTGTGAATCGATAAAACTGAGGTTTATAGATTGACTTTCATGAAGTAGAATAAAAGTTTCGTGTTATATTACATAACATCATATCAAGGGATATTTTGCATGTCACTATTTAATTCATCTAATATTCAGAATATTTTTGGTGAAATTAACTAAATGTTATTTTTTATAACTTGCATTGTTAGATGAAATAACATATTATGCATTGAAATCAAAGTGCTATATATGAGAAATCAAAAAAGCTGAAATATACAAATTGAGCTTGTGTATATTCCAGCTTAAATTATTATTTTGATTGAATTCCTTATCTTTAGAAACACATCATTATCTAGACTGTATACGCATTTTTTACTGCTTCTCCATTAATCTTTTTCCTGCATATTATAAGGATATACTAATTAGTTGAGGTGAACTATGGATATTAATCATTTACGTTATCTTGCGATTGGTGATTCTCTTACAGCAGGGATTGGTGTTCCTCTATTGGATCCTGGATTTGTTGAATACTACAGATATCTAAGCCAACAAATTTTTAAAAGGCGCATTGCTTATCAAAAAAATGCAAGGTCAGGAGCTACTACTGATGATGTGTTAAAGATGCTAAATAGCCCGACGGTTACGGAAGCGGTCAATTGTGCAAATATCATCACAATAACAGCTGGAGGAAATGATTTAATAAACGCGGCAAAAAAATTTTTGGTAAATAAAGACGAAGAAAGTATATCTTATGCTATTAAACAGACAGTAAATAATATCTCAAAAATATTAGAAAAAATTCACCATCTAGATAAACAAGATCAATATATTTTACGATTAACGAATTTATACAATCCGTTCCCTAATATTCCTATAGCAGATGATGGGATTAGAGCGTTTAATTCAATGTTAAACAAGTTAAGTCAGGAACCGAATGTTAAAGTCGTTGATATCTATAGTGTTTTTAAGGACAATGAAAAAACACTATTACCACCAGGAGGAGTGCATCCTAATGGAAGCGGATACTATCAAATAGCATTAGCTTTAAGCAGGGGCGGATATTCCCCGTTATTAAGCTTATAAATTCTATCATCAAAATAAAATTTTTCAGTATTAACGGGGTTATCCCATCATATCCTTTAGACAACAGAAAAATCTTCTTGGCCCTCATCAGATAGCAATAAAATATCTACAATTTCACCTTTTTCATACCCCGATTCAGTTGGAGGTAAAACAACTAATGCATCTGCTCCTACTAAAGAGGTGATAGAACTGGACATGTTTAGTCCGGTTGACGTTGCACATACAGTTGAATTGTGATTTTCTATTTTTGTTCGGATCAGTTGGGCAAATGCATTTGGCGTTGGATAAGAATTTTCTAAAATAGCTTTTTGTGATGCAAGGTAAGGCTCTTTGTTATTTAACATCGTGCGAATAACAGGTCGTACAAATAATTCGAAGCCTATAAAACTGGCTGACGGATTTCCTGATAAACCAAATAAAAATTGACGACCTAGTTTTGCAACTGTTGTGACACTTCCAGGACGCATAGCGATTTTATTAAAAAATACAGTTGCACCTAAACGATCATATATTTCTGGGAGATAATCATAATCACCAACCGAAACGCCACCTGTTGTAATGAGAATATCGACGTTTTCCAACTCATTTCGAATGACTTCGAAACTTTTATCCAAATCATCTTCAAGTTTCCCTAGATACTTTGGTTGTGCCCCTACTTTTTCAATTTGAGACATAAGCATATAGGAATTACTATTACGAATTTTCCCAGGTACCAATGGTTCATCGATTTCTAAAAGTTCACTTCCAGTAGCAAGTACACCTACGACTGGCTTTTTCCCTACAAGTACCTCACTATAGCCAAAAGTTGCAAGCAAAGCAATAATTCCAGGGGTGATACGTGTCCCTTTTTCAACCAAATATGTACCTTTTTGAATCTCTTGTCCTTTTTTAAATACACGTTCATGTTCAGAAATAAAGCGGTCAACAGCTATATAGTCTTTATCAAACTTAGTTAACTCTTTGACATGTTCAAGCATGATGACAGCATTACAACCTTCAGGCATTTCTGCCCCAGTCATTATACGAACCGCTTGGTATGGTTGAATCCCATTATGAAATACTGCGCCAGCTCCAATATGACCTACTACTTCAAGTTCAACTGGATAAGCATTCGTTGCATTCTTCGTATCCTCAGAGCGTATTGCATAACCATCATAAAGTGAACGATCAAATGCCGGAACATCCTGGTTGGCAACAATATCCTCTGCCAAATATCGGTCACTCGCTTCAACCAAAGTGACCTTCTCCGTGACCCCTTTTTCAATATCACTCATAACTTTTTGAACAGCTTCTCCAATAGAAATTGCATTACGTTTTATCAACATTCATCTCACCCACCGATTAAATTTTAGTAATGTCTTTCTGTATCAATACTCAGCCAAGTTAGAGCAGTCTATCAAAAACATCTCTGATTTCATGACTCTTCACATTAGTTACCATAATATTGGAGTAAATGCTTATAGTCTTGCTTCGTATCAATATCTAAATTCCAATCCGTTTGCTCAAAATCTACATATTGTAAATGTTCTTTGTTCGCTTTAATAATACTTTTTCCACCTTCATCGCCTTTTAGATTTTGAAACTGATTAAAAAGGCTTCTATCAAATAATATTGGGTGACCTGGTTGTTGTTCGTAGCGAGGGCGAACTATGTATATGCCATTCTCTCTATTTTTTTGATAAGTATCTATCAGCTTTTCCACTACTTGATGTGCTACAAGAGGCTGATCCCCTAGAAAGATAAGGACAGCATCAAGGTCACCATCTATAGAATTTATACCCTCAATTAGAGAAGTGGACATGCCATTTGCATGCTGTTCATTGTATATCAATGATAAAGAGGGATAAAAAGGTTTTAATTCTTCTTATGAGTTGATCATAATACTTTCCTCCCACTACTACAATAGGTTCCAATTTATGTTGAACTGCCATTTCAATTGGATAGTGGATGATTGGAGTATCTTGAAAAGGAAGAAATAATTTCGGCTCTCCCATTCGCTTCGATTGTCCTGCTGCTAAAATAATTGCACCAATTTTACACATGAATTTTCCCTTTTCCATGTAAATATTGTGGGGTACGGTCTGCCCTTAAACACATCAGCTCAGATATAATGCTAATGGCTACTTCGTCCATCGACTCTGCTCCTAAATCTAATCCAACAGGTGAATGGATTGGCGCGCTATTTATACTATATCCAATATTATTTAGCATTTCATTTGTTCGATAAATTGGTCCTAAAACACCTATATAGCGAGGATTGCTTTCGATTGCATACTTTAAACTTACCTCATCTTTTTCCATATGATGATTCATAATAAGCCACCAACTATGATTTAGCTGTGAATCTGATAAATTCTCGATAGCAGAGGTAATATGTTTTGCATGTGGGAAATGTTGAAGATTATTTAAATTTGAGCGTGTATCTAAAACCGTCACGGAGAATCCTGCCTTATACGCTAATTCTACAAGAGGAACTGCATCTTTCCCTGCTCCTGCAACGATTAATTTCTCGCTAGGTTTCACAACGTCCATATAATATCTTTTGTTTTGATGTTCGATGACTTCTGCACGTGTTTGCTTCATATATATAGCTTCAGCATATTCGATCAATTCGATTGGTAAATCCGTATCGTTATGTAACTTGCTATTCATTTCTTGCAATACTTTTGTTTGACCATTTTCCATATCTATGATTAATGTAAATGATTCCTCATATGCGAGATGTTTTTCTACTTTCTTCCACGTTCCATCCTGTGGGAAAATAGGGAGAAACAGAATCTCTAAGTCTCCTTTGCAACCAATACCTAAACTCCAAATTTCTGTATCACTTAAATCGTACTTTAACGTCATAGGTTTCCTATTTTCAAATACTTTTGTCGCCCATTCATACAAATCCGCTTCTAAACAACCTCCACTTATTGTCCCTACCATGGTCCCGCCTGAAGTCATCAACATTTTCGTTCCCGGTAAGCGATAAGCAGAGCCTTTTACATCCGTTAAGATAACTAAAACCGTTTGTTCATCTTTTTCCCAAGCAATTTGTATTTGGTGAAAAAGCTCTTGAAATTCATGCAATCTTGACAATAGACAATCCCCCAATCTAGTTTATTTTTAATATATTAGCAAAATTCAAAATTGTATGTCAATGTATACATTAACTAAAAAACTAATTATTATTAACTAACTTTACAATGCAAATACAAAAGATGAGTAAAACAGTAACCTATTAAAATAATATTTGATTTTTCTGAAAACAAAATTGATAATTAAATTAATCGAACTGAAATCGATTACAAGTATTCAAAGGGGGTACATACAATGTTAGAACAAAAACAATTACCTTTAGAGCAAGAACAAATGATTAAAAAAGGATCTATTATTGGACCAGGATTAATCGTTGCTGCTACTGGGGTGGGTGCAGGAGATTTAGTTGCTGCACTTGTAGCGGGGACAAATTATGGATTAGTATTTCTATGGGCCATTATTGTTGGTTCTATACTGAAATTTGCTTTAAATGAAGGGGTAGGACGATGGCATTTAACTAGCGGAAAAACGATACTAGAAGGTTGGCACGCTATGGGGAAATGGGCAACTGGTTATTTTGGCGTTTACTCTGTCATTTGGGGCTTTGTTTATGGTGCTGCTGGTACCGCCTCATGTGCACTCGCAATGACAGCACTATTCCCTCAACTTTCTTTAACGCAATGGGCAATTATTCATGGATTATTAGGATTTGTACTTGTATGGTGGGGAAAATATAAAACATTTGAAAATGTGATGAACGTACTAATCGGCATAATGTTTGTTGCGGTTGTTGGATCTGCCCTACTTGTTATTCCACAACTAAGTGATATATGGGGAACTGCAATTCCAACACTTCCAAAAGGATCATTAGTATATGCCCTTGGTTTAATCGGTGGTGTCGGTGGATCTTTAACAATGGCTAGTTATGGCTATTGGCTACAAGAAAATAGATGGACTGGCCCCTCTTTTATACGTGCCGTTCGCTTTGACTCTGCTGTTGCCTATATTGTTACAGCGTTATTTACCTTATCCCTACTCGTATTAGGGGCAGGATTATTATATGGAACTGATTTTAATATTAGTGGGGAAAAAGGATTAGTCGATTTTGCTTCAATCTTAGGAAACGAATTACATCCTGCCGTTCGATATGTATTTCTAATTGGCTTCTGGTCTGCTTCATTTACCTCTGTACTTGGTGTATGGAATGGTGTCCCATATCTATTCGCGGATTTTATTAGAACTATTCGCCATCAAGATATAAATAATGATGACTTAAGCAAAACAAAAGCCTATCGTTTCTTTGTCTTATGGCTCACATTCCCACCCATGCTATTGCACTTCATCGGGAAACCGGTAGGACTAATCATTGCATATGGAGCACTGGGTTCGATTTTTATGCCTTTCTTGGCAATTACATTACTCTATTTACTAAACAAGAAGCAATACGTTGGGACCATTGATCGTAAACAATGGCTATCTAATATTGGTCTCGGTATTAGCATTTTATTATTTGTTATTTTAGCCATTAATGAATTAAGAAATATGTTTTTTGGGTAGTTATTACTATACTAGATTCATATGTTTGGACATAAGTGATTTCAGGTAAAGTAAAAAGGGAAATTGCACTATGCAATTTCCCTTTGGTATTTTAATGTGTTCAAAGTGAATCTTAATAGTTAAATTTAGAAACCGCTTTGTGTAATGTTTCTGCTAAATTTGTAAGTGATTGTGCTGATGAAGCAATTTCCTCCATAGAGGCTAACTCTTCTTCAGTTGATGCAGCAACTTCTTCTGCGGTTGCTGAGTTCTCTGTTGCAATATTTGTTAATTCTTGTGCAGTTGCAGTAACCTCTTGCAATGACGCAGACATTTGTTGAGCGATTCCAGAAACGCCTTCCAACTGAGGTGTCATTTCTTGTGCACTGCTAAGTATTTGTTTAAATTTATCGATAGCCCCTGTTGATACTTGAACGCCAGTTTGAACATCATTAGTGACTTTTTCCATTATTTGAACTGAATTATTTGTTTCTTCTTGAATTTTTTGAACGATTTCATATATTTCTTTAGCGGATGTTTGGGATTGTTCAGCTAATTTTCTAACTTCCTCCGCAACAACTGCAAAGCCTTTACCATGTTCACCAGCTCTCGCCGCTTCAATGGCTGCATTCAAAGCAAGTAAATTTGTTTGATCTGCAATATCTGTAATGACATTTAAGATAGTGCTTACTTCTTTAGAGCGATCATTTAAAGATTTAATCATTACATTTGATTCTGAAACAGATTGTTGAATTGAATTCATTTGATTTACAGTATTTGTAACAGCTTTTCCTCCTTCTTCCGCTTGTGTCGTTGTTAAATTTGCTAGTTCTGAGACTTTCATCGAATTCTCAGCAATTAGAGTGACACCTTCTGATACTTGTTGGATAGACTCTGCATTTTTACTAACACCTGTTGTTTGTTTTTCTGCATTTATCGAAACTTCTTGGATAGCTGTTGCAACTTGGTGTGTCACAGCGCTTGTCTGTTCTGTACTGGCAGTTAGTTCTTCTGCAGAAGCAGCAACTTGTTCAGCGCTTTGGTCTACTTCCTTCACTAGACCAATAAGACTTTTTTGCATATCTTTAAAAGCTTGTCCTAATTGGCCAATCTCATCATAATTATTAACAATTATTTCCTCAGATAAGTCACCTTTACTAATTGTTACCGCATTTTCTTTTAGTCTTTTAATTGGTTTTAAAATCGATTTGATAATAAAATATACAGCTATTGCACCAATGATTAAAGAAAGGATAAGGACTAAAACCGTCTTAGAAAAAATGGGCGATGCCTCTTTACTAATTTCTGATTTCGGAACTGTTCCTGCTAATTTCCATCCTGTTAATTTATTTGTCGTATATACTAATACGTTTTCTTTACCTTTCAATACATAATTCAAAGTTCCTTGTTCTTTTTTATATACATTATCAAAATATGCTTCTTTTGCGACACTTCCACCTTTAATAGTAGGATGTGAGATATACTTTCTATTTTTGTCTAATAGAAATGCATACCCTGTATCACCAAGTTTTACTTTACCTATTAAGTCTTCTAAATGGCTTAAATATATATCGACAGCTACAACGCCTGAACCGTCTTTAACCGATTGAGCAAGTGTAATACACCAGTTTTTTGTACTGGCATCTTGATAGGGCTCTGATATCGTAACCTTCCCTTGTGTTTCCATTGCATCCTTATACCAATCTCTATCTCGAGGATCATATCCAGCAGGAGGCATTGTATTTGCTGGTTTACTAATGATGCCACCTTTTTCATCGCCTACATATATACTTAAAACTTCTGGATGTAACTTTGCATACTCATCGAATCGTTGTCCAAGCTTCTGACTTTCATCTTTTTTGAGAGTATCTACATTAATATTCTGTGCAAAATACGCTACATCATCTATTTTAGACTGTACGGTTTTATTAATCGTGTCATTCAACACATTTGTTGTTCTATCAAAACCATCTAACATTTCATGTTTCACTGCTTTTTTGGCAGTTGAATACGCTTGGAATCCAATGATCATGGAAGGAATAACTAAAACAAGCAAAAAAGAAATCATTAATCTAGTCTTCAAACTTCCAATATGTTGTAAGTTTTTTTTCATTTCACTCACAATCCTCCTTTTTCATAATCTAATAATTGAAAAATTTGAGCGTCCTTTAGGCATTCTCTATTTTCACGGATGATTACTACATATAAATATCGTAAAATTCCGAAAAATTTATAGAATATTAATCAAAAAATAGATCTTACTATTATTTATCTTTCCTTTTATCTATTTAGGTCTATGAACTCATCATTTATCTATCTAGACCTATTAATAATAAAACTATAATTAGTACTTTTTTATCATACATAAAAATTTTCTGATTTTCAATAAAATTCGACATTGTTCAACAAATTTATACATTTACAATGGATTAAAGTAAAAAAGCGAGTATGATAACGAATGAGCCGTTATCATACTCGCAATTGCAAAATACTTTTTCAAATTCCTAGAATTCCCCTACTTCTTTCTGATTAAATCTGTAATATATCTCGAATATCATCTTCTGTTAAACCGGTTGGTGAATTTTCCGTTGAATTGACAATATCATCAATAAGCTCCTTCTTTTTTTCTTGAAGCTCATTCATCTTTTCTTCGATTGTACCACGTGCTATAAGCTTAATAACTTGTACCTCATTTTTTTGTCCAAACCGATGAGCACGGTCTGAAGCTTGTTCTTCAACTGCAGGATTCCACCAGAGATCATACAATATAACTGTATCTGCACTCGATAGGTTTAATCCAGTACCTCCTGCTTTTAAGGAAATTAGAAACAAATCTCGTTCCCCATCATTAAATCGATCACATATCTCTACTCTTTTTTGGGCAGACGTTTGTCCATCAAGATAGAAATACGTATATCCTCTCATCGTAAGTTCCTTTCCGATTAGCTCAAGCATTTTTGTGAATTGGGAGAATATCAATACTCTTCTACCGGAATGTTTGGATTCTTCGATAATTTTCAGCAACTGTTCGTATTTTGCTGAACTTCCTTTGTAACCTTCCACAAATAAGGCCGGATGACAACAAATTTGCCTTAATCTAGTAAGCCCGGCTAGAATTTTTATTCGATTTTTTCGAATCGTGTCTTGATCAAGGTGCTTTAACGTTTTATGGCGAAGCTTTGCTAAATAAGCTGCATAAAGCTGTTTTTGCTCCGGTAATAGCTCTGATGATTCGAGTGACTCCACTTTTTTAGGCAACTCTTCTAACACGTCTTCTTTTATCCTACGAAGTAAAAAAGGTCTTACCCTTCTGGCAACTGCTTTCTTAGGCAAATAGCTAAAATCTCTTAATCCTTGGAAAAGCTGAGGAAAGACAACATGGTAAATGGACCAAAGTTCTTCAAGAGAATTTTCAATAGGTGTTCCAGTCAGTCCAAAACGATTATTTGCCTGTAATCTTTGAACGGTTCGAGCAGTTTGTGTGACTGGATTTTTAAATGCCTGTGCCTCATCAAAGAAAACCGTATGAAATTGTTGATCTTCATACCACTTTATATCTTGTCTAAGTAATGGATAGGATGTAATTAGGACATCCATCTCTTCTGTATCCTTTTGTAAATTCTCTCGTTCTAGTTTATTTCCATCTATCACTACTGCTTCTACTTCAGGTGCAAATTTAATGAGTTCGTGTAACCAATTGTAGGTTAAAGAGGAAGGACAAACGATGAGTACAGGGAGTTTTTGACTTCTTATCGCTGAAAGTTCTGAAACAATATATGTAATACTTTGTATCGTTTTCCCTAGCCCCATATCATCTGCTAATACCCCGCCAAACCCATAAGTTGCGAGTATTTTTAACCACTTATACCCTGTTTTTTGATAGTCTCTTAATATTGGATTTAAACTTTTAGGCACAACAATATCTAGTGAACTTGGGTCTATTAACTGATTCAGAAAATGACGAAATGATTCTTCAACCGTGAAGATTTCACTATCCATCCTATCTAAAAATTGAAGTCCCTGCGAGATCGGCATATCAAGACTTGTTTCATAACCGTCATCTTGCTTTGGTACTTCATCTAGAAAGTTTTGTAATTCCTCCATTTCTTTTGTTTCAAGTGATAGTAATGTACCATTTTGAAGACGAAAATATTTCTTTTTAACTTCAAGTGCTGCTAAAATCTCTCGAATTTGGTCATCAGCAATACCTTTCATCTCAAACTTAAATTCTAACCAATTCATCCGATCCTTTTTATGCTTAATACGAATAGTTGGAAAATGATTCGTCACGATTCGGTTCCGAACAGCAGTTGTTGCATAGATTTGTACCAATTGATGAAGTTTAGGGACAACATGATACAAAAACTTATACTCCAGCTCCTCATTTTGCATATAATAGCCGCCTTCTGTTTTCGTAAAGCCACTTTCGTCCATGAGTTGAAGTATTTCCTCTTCTTTGTCTAAATCCCTAATAATCATAGGTCCTATAGGAATATCTCTGCTTTCTAATGGTTGAATAATGACATTTTCATATTGAAATTCCACCCCTGCTAGTAGACGATTATGAATACGATCTAAGTAAAGCTTAGCAATCAAAGGCTGTTTCATCATTTTCTGCGTTATTTTTCTATTCAATTCGACCATACCAATTTTTTTCAAACCAGGTACAATCTTATTGAAAAAAATATCAACTTGGTTATTTGGAATTGAAATATAATTTGCATCCCTATGAGGAAGCATGTTCTTAAGTTCACATACCCTTGCAAAATCTTTTTCATCCAATTTATATATATTTTCTCCCCAAATAATACATCCATAAGATTCCATAACGATCATCTGCTCAATACCTGTAATCGTTAATTGGTAATCATTTTCCTTTTCTGCTACTTCTTCTACTGTAAAATGTAAAGGTAACGGACCATTTAATAATTTAAAAGGCTCTCTGTTATTTTCTAAAGTTGTTGAAACTACCTCCAATCGTTTTAGAAGCCTGTCCCAATTGGATGGCGGTATTAATAATATTTCCTCACTTATACTCTCTAATGGATTCAATTGACTTTTTTCATCTTCCACTAATGCAATGAGAAGCTGTATCACTTCATCCGTGTTATTTTCAAAGCAATGAATCGTAGAGTCATATTGAAAATCTGCAGATAAATCACTCGTTTTCCCTAGTTTTACATCTTGAAGAAACGCTCTTATATTCTTTACTTTAAGGTTGTTTATATTTAATTTAATGCCAAATAAATGCTGATTTGTTTGGCGTGCAATTGGTTTTAATGTAAATGCTACATCCAGTATTTCTCTATTTTCAAAATGTAATTGATGTCCACTAGTTCTTTTTGATTTGTGTTCAAAGATTTTCATGAAATCTTCAGTAATCTCTCTATTTTTATCATGTAGATTATTAGGAGATATTCCGAGTTGTTGTAGATCTTGTATTGCTAATAATACAGCCGCAACATGCTGACAACTTTTTTGAAAGTTCATCAACTTAGGACAACTACAAGTAGTCTTTAGTTTCCCTATTGAATCCTTTTCAATCGTAACATGAAAATCCTCAGTTCCATTTACTGTAGCTTCACAATAATCTTCACTATAATGATTCAAGATGACCTTTTTTGAACGATTAAAAGAGTCTCCCCTTTTGAAAGCAACGGTACCGCACATATCTTTTATCATTTTGTGGGTTACTTTTAGATCCATGTACTCCCGCTCCTTTCTACCAAAACTAACTGAATTCTATAGATATTCCTATCTTATCATCTATTCAACATTCAAACTATACATAGCACCTCATAACAATACGTATCACATGCAGTCTGAAATGCTGCTTTTCAAACTACTAGTTGAAGTGAATAAAAGCGACTTCTTCGACTGAAAAGATATCCGCAGCGGGTTCTAAACGTAAAAAAAGTGCAAATTGACTTGATTGCACTTTTTCTTTTGAAACGACCACTGTCATTGAAAGTCCACTTCCTAATCATCTTCTGAATCTGATTTGAATTTTTGAACTTTTTTACCAACGGGATGATCATTATTCTTCATATTTTTCTTTTGTAATTTAAAATATTCTTCAATAGCCTGTCTTGCAATGATATTATTCGTGTAAGTTGAAATTGAGCCAGATGTTGTAACCCATGGAATAACAACTGCATACGCAATTTTTGGATTGTTGTATGGTGCAAAACCTATATGAGTGATTGTTAAGGTTTTTGTACCATATAATGATTTTTCTGGTCCATAGTATACCACTTCTGCAGTACCTGTTTTTCCAGCAGCATCAAAATTAGTATCTTTAAAGTTAAATGCAGCAGAGCCTTGATTACCATAATAAACTCTATGCATCCCCTTTTTTACATGTTCTATTTCTTCTTGTGGATTTTCTATGATATTTAAAACCTTTGGATTTTTTTCTTCAATAATATTTCCTAGTGTTTTACCGTCTTTAGAAGGTTCACGAATTTCTTTTAATACATGTGGCTGTATTCTCTTTCCTCCATTTGCAATAGTCGAAACATATTGTGCTAATTGTAGAGGAGTAAAAGTATCATATTGGCCAATTACTAAGTCTAAAAACTTACCTGATATTGTTTCCGTTCCTTTAACACCTGTGGTTTCACCTGGTAAGTCAATACCTGTTTCGACCCCTAAACCAAACTGCGCAAAGGAATTTCGAACTTTTGTAAAATTATTGCCATCAATACGTAATCCAGCACCAGGTACGTAATTGACACCAGCAATTTTAAAGGCTGTTTGGAACATATAAACATTTGATGATCGTTCCAATGCTGTTAAGTCATCTAAATAAATTGAACCAGAAGTATTAAAAATCGATTTTTTGATAGTTCCAGCAATATTAATCGGTGTATCTAATAACACTTGATTTGGTTTAATGGCACCAAGAGAGTAGCCCGTTAACAATGTTGCAGGTTTTACAACAGAACCAACTTCATAAGCAGAAGTGTATGTTCCAATTGCATAATCACTTACCTTTACATGACCATTTTGATCACGGTCAAGTTTTTTTCCAACCATAGACAAAACTTCACCAGTGTTTGGATTCATCATAACTAGAAATGCTCGGTCGAGTAAACTCGATCCTCCTTTAAATTTTGCTTCAAGTAGTTGTTTTTCAACGACGTTTTCCATTTTTAACTGTAACTCACTATTAACTGTTAAAACTAAATCATTTCCTGGGGTTCCTTCAAATATTGTATTTGTGCCCATTACTTGTCCAGATTTATTTGTTTTACTTTTTATAACGGCCTTTTTCCCCTGCAATAGTTCTTCATATTCTTCTTCAAAATAACTTTTCCCCACTCGATCATTCATCGAATAATTTCTAGCTAAATAGTAATCTAATTTTTCTTTAGGAATTCCTTCTACTGGTGTAGTCGTTGAACCCAGAATACTTAACTTTGATTTTTTTACTCGTACCCAGTCTGTAGATGTGTTGACATTTGGTAATTCAAATAAATGCTCTGAAACAACTGCAAATTCCTTATGTGTCACATTATCACTTTTAATAATTTGAGGTGTTAAATTGTAACCCGCTACCATTTTGCTATATATAGCTAATACCTGTAAGTCCTTTTTCGTTAAACTTTTTAGTTCATCTTCAGTAATACGTTCACGAACTAATTGATCGATCTTTGCTTGTTTTTTAGAAGAAGTTAGTTTTTCATTTTTTTCGATAACATCCTTTTCTTTTTTTGTGACTTTTTTATAGGCTAATTTCTTATGTAGTAAAATCCAATAATTTTGCTTATCACGTAATGCTATTTTGGAAGTATCCATTTTAATATAACTGGATAATTTAATTGCTGTTTTATGCATTTCTGTAGTCGATGTTGTTGGGAGTTTTATATATGTAATAGCATTTTTGGGCTTATTGTCTACTAAAATACGGCCTGACCGATCATAAATACGACCACGTGGTACATTTGTATTTACTGTTACCTCTTCAGTTTTTTTAACCTCTCTTACATAGTCTTTTCCCTTTACAATTTGCAAATAACCTAAACGCAAAATCAGCATGGAAAATAAGATGAAAATTGAAAAGAAAAGAACATTCATACGAAATATAAGCTTTTCATATGGTTTGTTTGATTTTTTTCTTTGACGCAAACTAAGGCACCTCCTCTATTTAATTTCCTAATACATTTAATAATACAATAATAATACTACATAAACATTAAAATAATATTTTTACTTTAATTTACAATTAAAGAAAATGGAATGAATCCCCCAATAATTAACAAAAACCGCCATATATAATTAAATATAGCGGTTCTTTGTTTATTTATTTAAAACTATCTCTCCATGCTTTTTCTGCTGCTTTATCTGCTTTTTCTTTTTCTTTTATTTGAATTTCTCGTTTACGGCGTTGATTTTTTTCTTGAAGATGTTCTAGTTCTTCCTCACCTGCAAATTCCATTGCCATCTCAGCTTCAGCGATATTTTTCTTTGTATTTTCAATCATACTTTGAATTCTTAAACCACTATTGGATCTATCGTTTGATTCGGGACGATGATTATCCGACATTTGCGAACCTCCTCTTGTTTTATCTATATTAGTTTGTTTTTCTTTGTTCAGTTTATACGGACGATTCGTATGTTAAAACTGCTATAAGGTCGTGTCTGAAAAGCACCTTAAGTAATTTATAGAAAGAAAGGGCTGTCCCATAATTTTATAATTATAGGACAACCCCCTCTTTTAATTATTGATATCCGTTTTTTCGAGCTGCAGCTTCGTCTTGAATTTCTTCTTTCATGCCTTCGATTGCATGTTTACGACGTTTGTTTTTCTCTTTTATTTTTTGGGCTTCGTTTGGTCCAGCGAATTCTGCACTGAACTCAGCTTTTTCAATATTTTCTTTCGTATTTTGAACTGCTGTTTTTAATCGCTCCACATTATTTGATCTGTCATCAGGTTTTGCCATTTTCTAGTCCTCCTACATAAGATCATTTTAGTATTGCAGCATTAGTTTGACTAGCTTTGCTGTTTTTATGCGTTGATATGAGAGGATAAAAAATAATGATTTGAACAAATTATATTTGGGAGGTGAAATTCCATGCCTAAACAAAATGGGTATAAACCTAAAAACAAAAAGAATCATAACAGCAATTTTAAAGATGCTAAAGATACAAGAACCACAAATGATCCACGTAATAGCCCTGATAACTATAAAGCAGAATTTGCGGCTGAATGGAGAGAAAACGCCATAGCTAATATCAACAAACAATCAAATGACAAAGTTGATAAATGATATATATTAATGACACCATGATTATGGTGTCATTTTATTATCTGAATGTCTTTGAATGAAAAAAGGCAATTAAAATGTTATTCCACATTCTAATTGCCCCATTTAGCTACTCTAAATTTTGGCGTGCTATTTCTTCTGATTTATCTATTTTTTTCTGTTTTGATCCGAAAAGTTTTTTTGTGATTTTAATCTTATTATCGTTCTGTTTATTTTCCGGATTATATTCTAACCCAAATTCTTCAGAATTACCAAAATTACCATGCGATCTTGGAATTAATTTGTCTGGCATATAATACCCTCCTAATACTATTTTGAATTACAGTATTAGTTTGGATTTTCTTTTCAGCTTTATACTTTCAAAATATTTGTAATCACTAGTTGACGCGCAACACTCTCATTGCATTTAAAACAGCAAGTAAAGTTACACCAACATCTGAAAAAACAGCTTCCCACATTGTAGCAATACCAAATGCACCTAATAAAAGAAAAACAGCTTTGATACCTAAAGCAAACCATATGTTTTGCCATACGATTTTGCGAGTATTCTTTGCTATGCTAATTGCCTCTGCAATTTTAGATGGCTCGTCTGTCATGATGACTATATCTGCTGCTTCGATGGCAGCGTCAGATCCTAATCCGCCCATAGCAATACCAACATCTGCACGTGCTAATACAGGTGTATCATTAATACCATCACCAACAAATGCAATTTTTTCTTTTGGTAGTTTTTGAACATCTATTTTTTCAATTTTTTCCACTTTATGTTGAGGTAGCAACTCTGCATATACTTCATCAATTCCAAGTTGTTTTCCAACCGATTCTCCCACAATTTTAGAATCTCCGGTTAGCATAACTGTCTTCTTAATGCCTAGTTCTTTTAATAAGCGAATGGCATGCGCGGAATCTTCTTTAACTTCATCTGAAATACTAATGGCTCCTGCATATTTTTTGTCGATAGCAACATGAACAATGGTACCAACTTCAGTTATTTGCGGATATGAAATTTGCTCTTTTTTCATAAATTTTGCATTGCCAACTAATATTTCTTTTCCATTGATCATAACTTGAATCCCATGTCCCGGGATTTCTTTATAGTCTTTTAATAATTGTTTATCGACATTTTTACCGTATGCATCGAGAATAGATTGAGCAATTGGATGGTTTGAATATACTTCGGCAATAGCAGCGAATTCTAATAGTTCATCTTTCGTCCATGTGGAAGTCGGAAGTATACTATTCACCGCAAACACACCTTTTGTAAGCGTACCTGTTTTGTCCATCACTACATATTTGACATCATTTAACGCTTCTAAATAATTACTTCCTTTAACAAGGACTCCTTTTTTCGAAGCAGCACCTATTCCTCCAAAGAATCCAAGAGGAATCGAAACGACAAGTGCACATGGACAAGAAATAACTAAAAAAATTAATGCACGGTAAATCCAATCTGAAAAAGTTGCACCAGTTATTAGCAATGGTGGAATAATAGCAAGAATAGTAGCTACAATCACAACGACTGGTGTATAATAGCGGGCAAATTTTGTAATAAAGTTCTCTGTAGGAGCCTTACGACTGCTTGCATTTTGAACTAATTCTAAAATTTTTGAAACAGTTGATTCGCCAAAGTCTTTTGTCACTTCTACTGTTAGAAGACCGTTTTTATTGATAAATCCACTTAGTACTTCATTTCCAACTTCAACTTCACGTGGTACAGATTCTCCTGTTAAGGCAGACGTATCAACCATCGAATGACCTTCAGTAATTACTCCATCTAAAGGCACTTTTTCACCAGGTTTAATAATGATTATATCTCCTTCTTTTACATCTTCTGGAGAAACTTTTAGCACATTATTCCCACGTTTAACATTTGCAGAATCAGGTCGAATATCCATCAATGCACTAATCGATTTGCGTGAACGATTAACAGCGATTCCTTGGAACAGTTCACCAATTTGATAGAACAGCATAACTGCTACACCTTCAGGATACTGCCCAACTGCAAATGCACCAATTGTTGCTAATGTCATTAAAAAATGTTCATCGAAAACTTGCCCTCTAAAAATATTTTTAACAGCCCTTAGTACGATATCTCCACCGATAATGAGGTAACCAATGATGAACAAACTTAACTCTCCGATATTGGATAGCGGAGCAAACATACCAATTGCAGCCAATATAGCACCAATGGATAAGCGAGTCACCATTTTTTTCGTAGTACTACTCGCATGATCATCATGATTATGTTGTTTATTTCCGCTATTATGTATCTCGGATACAACATTTACATCTGGTTCTATTTTTTTTATAATTTCCGTTGCTTTTTTCTCCAAGTCTTCCATTTGATCTGGATTTGAAGCTTTAATTTGCAATTTTTTGGTTACAAAGTCAACAGAAGAATGAGTGACTCCTTCAAGTTTTCCTACTTCAGTCTCAATCTTCGCTGCACAATTGGCACAATCCAATCCATTCAAATATAAAGTTCTCATAATACTCGGATTATTTTTTTCTAGTATTGTAATATCAGGTTCTAGAGTTTTGACTTTCTTCTTTGCTTCAGCTACAACATCTTCTACTTGTTTTTCATCTGTTTCCATTAAAAGTGACTTTGTTACAAAGTTCACTGAGCAATTTGAAATCCCATCTATTGTTTTAACACCATTCTCAATTTTTTGAGCACAGTTGGCACAATCTAATCCTTCTAATATGAGTTCACGTTTTACTTTTGCCTTTCCTTCGTCCATTTGTTATTCACCCTCTTTATTCTTTTCCTTCATTTGTATGAATCATTGCAATTGATACTAGTTGGTGTACGTGTTCATCTGCTAATGAATAAAAGGCGAGCTTTCCTTGTTTTCGAAATTTCGCTAATCCCATATTTCTTAATAATCGTAAATGGTGCGAAGCAGTTGCAGTTGAAGAACCAATGATATTTGCTACATCGCATACACATAATTCCTTTTCTAAAGTTAAAGCATATGCAATTTTTAACCTTGTTGAATCGGCTAATGCCTTAAATAGCAATTCAACACCATTCACTTCTTCTATTTGCTGTTTTATCTTCGTTACTTTTTCTTCGTTGTAACAAAATACTTCACAACTATCTGAATTCGTTTTCTGAGCATCTTTACTCAAATCATCCACCTCAGTCAAACATCCGTTTGAATATAGTATATGCTTCAAACTTTACAATTGTCAAAAATGTCCTCAAATTATATTTTTTATCCAGATTATCTTAATAATGAAAAGTCTTGCATAAATTTTTGTACGTGATAAGCTATATAAGGAAACTGAATAGCACTAGG
Organism: uncultured Rummeliibacillus sp.; assembly: GCF_934216135.1. Lineage (NCBI taxonomy): Bacteria > Bacillati > Bacillota > Bacilli > Caryophanales > Caryophanaceae > Rummeliibacillus > uncultured Rummeliibacillus sp. The sequence goes on from NZ_CAKQBI010000008.1 coordinate 94,309, forward strand.
GGTGTCCGAGGACGGACTGAGACTGAACACCGGTGTTCTAAACCCTTTGAACCTGATCTAGTTTACGCTAGCGGAGGGAAGTGAGTTATATAAGTAATGATTCTTGTTATTTAACCCACTCTCCTATTGAGTGGTTTTTTTATTTGTACGAAACAACAATTAAATATTATTGATTCTACTAGGGGCGCCAATTGGCTGAGATTGTACCCTTTGAACCTGATCTAGTTTGCACTAGCGGAGGAAAGTAGTTTATGAGACATGTTATTTAATGTTTTACCGAAACTGCTTTCTTTATAGGAAGCAGTTTTTATTTTGTTTTAGGAGGGAGAAAAAATGACACTTAAGTTAAAAAATATTTCTTATAGCTATAGCAACAAGGACAAACAAAAAAATCAAGTAATTTCAAAACTGAATATGGAGATAAAAAAGGGAGAATTCATCTCTATTGTAGGTAGAAGCGGGACTGGGAAAAGTACCATTTTAAGATTAATGACGGGTCTTCTTCAACCCGACGAAGGTGAAATCCGCATTGATGATCTAGAGATTTCTTTAGGTGATGTTGGCTATATGCCACAAAAGGATTTACTACTTCCTTGGCGTACGATTCTCGATAATATTTTAATTGCGTCTGAAATTCAAAAGGATTTACATATATCGAAGGATGAAGCGAGGGTTTGGTTACAAAGAGTAGGCCTTAGTGAATACGAGCACGCACTACCAAAACAACTTTCTGGAGGTATGCGACAACGTGTAGCTTTTTTACGTGCCCTATTAACAGGAAAAGATGTGCTTTTACTCGACGAACCCTTTGGAGCCCTTGATGCATTGACAAAAAAGGAAATGCAATCTTGGTTATTATCCATTTGGCAAGATTTAAACAAAACGATTGTTTTTATCACACATGATTTAGAAGAAGCCATTTTTGTTAGTGATCGGATTTTGTTATTACATCCAGATCAACGGATAGAAGAAATTTTAATACCCTTGCCACGTCCACGAAAATCGGAAATGCTTTTTTCTGAAGAAATCGTAACACTACGTCAAGAATTGGAGAAGAAAATTGCAAATGAAAGCACTCAAAAATTTTCTACAAACCTATAGTTTATTTATCGGATTTTCAATCATTGTACTTGCTATTGTTGAATGGCTTGTACGGTCTAAAATTGTTCCAAGTTTTATCATACCAGCACCAACTGGGGTTGTATCAATGATTTTTGCGAATTGGCAACCACTTTTAATCGAGCATTTAAGTGCCACAATGTTAGAATTTTTTATTGGATTTTCTATCGCTGTCATTGGGGGCATACTTATTGCAGTTATCATGTTTTTCTCAAAAACTATTGAAAAGATTGTCTATCCAGCAGTGGTGATCTCACAAATGATACCTATTATTGCACTTTCCCCAATCTTTGTACTGTGGTTTGGATATACCATCTGGAGCAAGGTGGCTGTCACTTTCTTAATCTGTTTCTTCCCTATTGTTGTGGGAACTTATGACGGTTTGAAGTCCTGTGATAAAGAATATATCGAAATGCTACGTTCGATGGGCGCAAACCGATTTCAAATTTTTCAAAAGTTACAAATCCCAATGGCACTGCCTTCCTTTTTCTCAGGCTTTAAAATGGCCATTGTTTTTGCCCTTGTTGGAGCCACTATTGGAGAATGGCTCGGTGCAAGTGAAGGGTTAGGCTATTATAGCAGAAGAATGTCAGGAAACTTAAATGCCGAAGGCGTCTTTGCAGCTATCACAGTATTAACCATTGTAGGTATTCTATTATTTGCATTAGCGTCATGGATAGAAAAAAGAGTTACAAATAAATGGAGCAAAGCCAACTAAATTAATAGGAGATGTTAAACATGAAGAAGTGGATGAATATTGCAATTGTACTTTTCTTAATCGTATTTTTAACAGGTTGTAATGGAAATAATCAAGCTTCCACAGAAAATGGCAAAAAACTAGATAATATTAGTATCATGCTAGATTGGTATCCAAATGCAGTCCATTCTGCCATTTATGTAGCAAAAGAGAAAGGTTATTTCAAAGATGAAGGTTTAAATGTAAAAATTGAAATGCCTGCAGATACAAATGATCCTCTGAAACTTGCAGCTACGGGAAAAGTAGATTTGGCAATCAGCTATCAAAATCAAGCAATTTTATCAAAATCTGAAGGAATCCCGATTGTCTCTATTGCATCACTCGTTAGACATCCACTCGACCGTTTAATGATGAAAAAATCTTCTGGTATTGATTCACCTAAAGATTTAGAGGGGAAAAATGTAGGCTATTCTTCTAGTGAATTAAGCGAAGCGACACTTAAGTCTATGGTCGAAGCAGATGGAGGCGATTTTAGTAAAGTGAAAATGACAGATGTAGGTTGGGATTTAATCTCTTCTGTTGCAACTAATCATGTGGATGCTATTATTGGCGGTTACATCAATCATGAATATGTCTTATTAAACAAAGAAGGATATGATATGAAAGCCATTAAAACAAGCGATTTTGGTGTACCTGACAATTATGAATTAGTCATCGTAACAGGTCAAAACACTTTAAACCATAAAAGAGATGATATCGAGAGATTTTGGAAAGCCGTTACTAAAGGCCAAGAAATTGTTAAGCAAAGTCCAAAAGAGAGTCTTCAAGTGTTACTAGATCACGAAAATGATAGTTTCCCACTAGATAAAGATGTTGAAACCAAAAGTTTAGAAATCCTTTTACCACTTATGGAGGATGATGGCGTACCATTTGGCTATCAAGAAAAAGAAAGTTGGGAACAAGCTGAAAAGTGGCTGTATAAAAAGGACGTTATTAAAAGCCACGTGAAACCTGAAGAAATTATGGAAAATATAATTGCTAAATAAGGGGTGAATACCATGAACAATTCGAGAAAACTAACCTATACCGCTATTATTGCTGCCATTACAACCATATCGAGTAATATTATTTACATTCCTTTAGGCTTTGTGAAAGTATTTCCTATACAGCACTTTGCCAATATATTATCCGCCGTACTTCTGGGACCCTGGTATGCAGTATTGCAAGCTTTCATAACTTCTACCCTTAGATTACTACTTGGAACTGGAACTGTGTTTGCTTATCCAGGTAGCATGATTGGTGCATTTCTCGCTTCTTTCCTATTTGCGAAAACCCAAAAAATAGCATTTGCTGGAATAGGAGAAGTCATTGGCACAGGTATTATTGGAGCCGTAGCCACTTATCCAATTGCTATATTACTTTTAGGACAAAAAGCAAGTTTATTTGGTTTAGTCCCTGCATTTGCAATTAGTTCTTTCACAGGGGCGATAATGGGATACGGATTATTGAAAATCTTAAACAAAAATCATATATTAGTTCATATCTCTTCAAAATAGAATTTACTAAACTGAGTCAATTTCATAATTCGAAGTTTTGATATAAAACATGGAAATTGAATGAGGGGATTATTTGTGCTATTTCTATTAGATTATTGTCTAATAGCGGAAGATGGCGACTCCTGCGGAAAGCGAGGAGGCTCAACGCTCGCCCGCGGAAAGCGCCATCTGGAGCGGCATATTGAACATATAGTATATTATAAGTAAAGTATTTATAAAATTGACTAAACTACTAAAAAATTGTTCTATATTTCTCCTCTTTTCATAAAATGAACAAAATAAATTGTTCTATAAGGGGATAGTAGAAGATGTATAATGTTCATTTTTATGAAAAGAAAACCGTTGTTTTAAGTCAATTACGAGAAACATTACCGTTAGTCAATGATCCTATTAAGATTAAGGGCCGAAAAGGTACAGTTATTGATATTATCAAAATATCCGAGCAAACGATTAATGTGCTAATCGAATTTGAAAAGGAAAAGAAAAAACAAAATCTATCAAAAGAGATTGGGAAGAAAAGAAAATAACTCAAAAAAGCCATGCTTACATTATCAAGTTCATCGAAAAAGAATATGAATATAAATATTCATTATTTTCACTTTTTCTGTGTTCTCGATTGTATACAATGGCTTTTTTACTTTTCTTATTTAACTAACACTTCTTCAATCGGCAGAACCGTAGAATACTTAACTTCTCTTAAAATTATGATTCATATTATCAAAATAAAGTGCTAAAATTATTAACATTAAAGCGGAGCTTCACTTTTTAATCTCCACTGTGTATCAATTATTTCAAATCTACAAAAACTAGTAGGTCATCTTATTTAGTAAGGGGAAATTTTCATGATAGAAAAAGTAACTTTTAGAGATGCAAACATCGAAGATTTACCAACAATAGTTGCGATTTATAACTCAACTGTTGCAAGTAGAATGGTGACAGCAGATACTGAACCTGTTTCGATTGAAGAGCGTACACCATGGTTTAATGAGCATAATCCATCAAAGAGACCTTTGTGGGTCGTCGAATATGAAGGCGAGATTTGTGGATGGATAAGTTTCCAATCATTTTATGGACGACCTGCATATGATTCAACTGCGGAGTTAAGTATTTATCTAGATGAAAAATTTAGAGGAAAAGGAATTGGCAAACTTACATTAAAACATGCAATAGATGCATGTCCAAGTTTAAAAATTCAAAATTTATTAGGATTTATATTTGCCCACAATGATGCAAGTTTACATCTTTTTGTTGATTTTCAATTTGAAAAATGGGCCCATTTACCAGAAGTTGCTGAGTTAGATGGAGTAAAAAGAGATTTGATCATTATGGGGAAAAAAGTTTAAACAAATTAGTATAGCACCTTCATTTGTTAGAATATACTCTTACAAATGGAGGTGCTATTTTTTATTCTTTTAATTGAAAGTTTTGGACATTATTTTCTAGTTCCACAGCCATTCTATTTGTTTTCTCAGAACGATGCGATACGTCATCAATCCCTGCTGTTGTTTGCTCTGCAGCTGCTGAAATATCGATAATAGTATTTTCGATGTTTTTGATAGTATTTGTAAATTCATCAAGTGATTCTCCAACTTGGTCAGCTTTGCTTGTCTCTGCAGTCATTAGATCTGAAATTGTAGTAATTTCTTTTACTGTTTCTGCGACAGACATCGAAATATCGTTCAGTGCATGCACCGTATGTTGAACAGTCTCCGATCCTTTTTCAATATACTTTGTATTATCTTCAGCTGATATAAGGACATGTTGTATGTGATTCATAATATCTTTCACAAGGTTATTTACCTTTAGAACTTCTCCATTTGATTGTTCTGCGAGTTTACGTACTTCTTCTGCAACGACTGCAAATCCTTTACCGTGCTCCCCTGCTCTTGCTGCTTCAATGGAAGCATTCAGAGCTAGTAGGTTAGTTTGATCTGCAATTTCTGAAATAGAAGTCGTGATGTTTTGAATTTTTTTTGCCGACTCAACTAAATTTTGAATTGTATCACTTACTTCTTTTGATCCCTTCTGAATAAGTTCCATGTCTACTTTAATTTCTTTTGCTCTTTCTTCCCCAGTTAATGCAATTTCCATTGTCTTATTAGATTTTTCTACAGTTTCATCAGCTTGTTCTTTCATATCTTTGAAATCATTTGCAAGTGACATCAACATGTTAGCTGCTTTTTCTGTATGATTAGCGCCCTCAGAAACAGACACAGACACTTCTTCTATATTGTTAGAAACAATTTGTACAGCACTACTCATTTCGTTCAATGAAGTCGTCGTTGAATTTGCATTAGATGTTAACTGATGTGATGTTTTCTGCATAGTCGAAACCATTTGTTGTAAATTATTTGTCATTTTATTGAGTATATTAGCTAAATCGCCTATTTCATCTTTACTTTTAATTTTTACTTTTTGGACTGCAAGATTACCTTCTGCAATTTGTTTAGCTTGCTCTATCAATTTTGAAATAGGATTTGTTTTTCTGCGAATTAACATGAATGTGATAATTGTAGCTAATAGCATTGGAATAATGCTTACTAAGATTCCTTTTTTCACCACATCCCATGTTCTTGTTTTAACAATATTTGCATCAAAATCAATAACGCTAATAGCTACGATTTCTTTATTTGGATCATGATCTTTATAAATTGGCGCATATCCAGAAATACGTTTTAAACCGCCATATGTATATGGTTGAGAATATGTTGAATGTTTCATCTTCAGCAACATTCGATAGCATCCTTATCAACGTGGAATGAGTCTCCAGTTGAAAAGCCTTTCGCTTTAAGATGTTCATCTAATGCTAATATTTTTCCATTAAGATCTAATATATATTGCGTTTCAAAAATATCTTTATGATTTACAGTCCACTTGATTTGGTCACTGATTTTATCCTTTGCCGCTTGATCTCCTGACAATGCATTGTCAATATCAATAGAATTCAATAAACCCGTAGTAATATTTGCACAACCATAAGCTTCAACTCCTGCAGCATCATAAAGCTTATCATAAGCTGTTTTATATGTTGCAATTGAAGTGATTAACATCATTACAATTATGATTCCAGCAATGATTGTACCTAGTTGAAATGTTAGTTTACGAAACATTTTCATAATTCATTAGTATCACCTTTCGAAATATATTATAGTTCTTAGTTCTTATATTACCACTTAATTTCAAAGGATTATATAGCTATATTAGCTTTGGAAGAATTTTATTATTTATTGACTATTTTTTGATAGTTATCAAGAAAAAATGGAACATATTGAATATTCATTTTTTTAGCATTAAGAAGGTGAATCCTTCCAACTTTCCAAAAATTGAAGTGTGCGATTTCTTCCAATCTCCATTAATTGAAGTTTTGTCTCCTCATTCAAATCAAATTTTGTGGCACTATATTTTTCAACCGGAATAAAAATAATACTCTTTTCATGCACTCTGGAAATATATCGCTCATCATGTGCATCCTTCATCGTGCTAAAGAGCGCTTCAAATAAATTAAGTCCATTCTTAATCTTATGAGGTTCCATATGTTCCTTTGCGCTACTTAGTTTTAATCCCAGCATTGGCCGACCTTTCCGTTTGTTTTCATCATCAAATAACCAAATTGGAAAATTACTTAATACACCACCATCTACAACGATGGACTCCCCTCCTGAAACTCTCATCTTCACAGGTTGGAAGAAAAACGGAACGCCACAACTCATCCTTAAAGCTCGCGATATCAAAAATGATCCAGGATTAACCCCATATTCTTCTAAATCATCTGGCAAGACAATCATTTTACCATTCGTTAAATCAGATGCTATCAATTTTAATGCCCCTTCTGGCAAATCATCAAATGTATAGACATCTTTATCAGCTAGTTTTTCATAAAACCATTTTTCCAACTCTTTTCCTTGATACAATCCCATACGAAAATAAAGGTTAATCCATCTCATAAATGGTATAGAGCTAAAAGCCATTGGTGAATCTAAAAAAGTAGCTACATCTAGCTCATCAAGCAATTTTTCAATTTCATCTGCCGAATATCCAGCCGCAATAAAACAGGCCAAAATTGCTCCCGCACTCGTTCCGGCAACTCGCTCAAAATAAATGCCTCGATCTTCTAATACTTGAAGTGCACCGACAAATGCAAACCCCTTAATTCCACCACCTGAAAACACCCCATCAACGAGCAATCACTTCCCCCCTTACAAATATTTTAAGAAAATTGGAGAGATTTTAGAACTTATGTCGATTATTTTTAACTATTAGTAAATATATTTTTACTTTTTTTAATATTATTATTGAAATTGAACTTTATTAGTAATAATATATTTACTAAAAGGAGGCAATTTATATTGAATCAAGAAATAGCAAAAGAATATATTGCACTGATACCTAACTTATTTGAAAGCTTTAGCGAACTAAACAAAGGAGCATCTGAATTAACTCATATGCAAAACCATGTCATTGAGTATATCTATATGCAACAAAAGTCATTGAACCTGAAAGAGATTAGTTCCGGATTAAATGTAGCCAAACAACAACTAACAAACATCATAAGTGAGTTAGTATCAACTGGTTACTTGATAAAAGAAACTGATAAAAAAGACAAACGTGCCATCCTCATCTCTCTTTCAGCAAAAGGAACAAAGACTCAAGAAGAAAAATGGAAGGCAATTTATCAAAAGTTCAGTGAAAACCTAAGCAAATTAAACGAAGAAGATCGTCGTGACCTGCAATTCGCTCTTCACAAAGTAAATCTACTTTTAAATAAGATGGAGGATTAAAAAATGTCACAAAGAGATCGTGTATCTATTATTGTTATGGGCGTAATTATCGGGGTTATATTTGGATTGATTTTTAAAGATATGTATCATTGTTTGATAACTGGTGTTGTGGTAGCTTCCATAATTACCATTAAATTGAGCCAACAAGCGAAGAAATCAAAAACTTGTATTCACGAATGATTTTATGATTTTTATATGATGGATTCTTGGGGAAGTTTGTTTCTTCGCTGTGATTTATTTCTTTTTTCAAAGTGTTTATTTCCTTATTCTCGAGATTTATTTATTTTCCGATGACTTTATTTCTTCTCGAGATTTGTTCAGTTCCGCCACTACGATTTCAGGTCGATTAAATATGCGGAAAGTGAATCCACTATTACCTAATCCTCGACTTATTACTTGGGTTAAGTTTCCCAATTTCTCAACTCCATCAATATGCGATGATGGAAAGAGGTTGAAGTTGTGGTCAATCACTCCTCCTATTCCCGGAATTCGTATAATACCACCGTGTTCGTGTCCATTGAACGTTAAATCGATCCCACTTTTTTCATAAGCTTGATAATCTTCTGGGCGATGTGCAAGTAATACTTTATATGTTCCATCATTTTTCATAGATTTATAAAGCATTTCTTCTGCGTTTTCTCCACTTAACGGGTCATTAATTCCAACTATTTGTATAACTGCACCGTTTTTTTCAAAATAATTATTGCTATTAAATAACACATGAATACCTAGCTGAGATAATTTTTCTGCTAAGACGCCTTTAATATTAAGCGCTTCTTCATGATTGCCAGTTACATAATACACGGGTGCAATATCAACAAACCCCTTCATAGCTTCCAGACTTTGGTTTAAATCATAATGATAGCGATCCACTAAATCACCTGTAATAAAAATAAGGTCCGGTTTTTCTTTCTTTACTCTTTGGATTAGCTTCTTTTGTTTATAACCAAATGTAGCATAGTGTAAATCAGAAATTTGAACTATTCGTAATCCATTCATAGCATTCGGTAATTTTTGAGCTACAATCGAATATTTTGTCACTTTAAGCCAATACTGGTTCATATACACAAAAACGACCACAGCACATAACGCTATTATTGAATAAATAATTTTTTTCAAAGATAACCACCCTACCTAATCCACTAAAAATTCAATTTGTTAATTTAAGACGTTTTTTGCTCTGTAATGTTGCCTTTTTAATTTATATATTCTATGTAAGTATAGGTTTAATCTTCAACGCTAAAACAAAAAATGTTGTAGATTTTTCTACAACACCACAAGTATTTTTATATACATTTTTCATTTTAATAATAAAGTTCTAATGAACATAGCTATCAAAGTTAATCTCATTTTCGAAAATAACAAAAAGACCTTTAATCATGATGATTAAAGGTCCTTTTTGTCACTTTATTTACTTATTTTAAACCAAGTGCTTTTGATGTTTCGGCTTTTAATTTGTTGTATAGTTCTGGGTTTTCAACAAGTTTCATACCGTAAGAAGGAATCATTTCTTTGATTTTTGGTTCCCATTCGTTCATATGTTCAGGGAAACATTTAGAGATTACATCAAGCATAACTTTTACTGCAGTAGATGCACCTGGAGATGCGCCTAGTAATGCAGCGACAGAACCATCAGCACCAGTGATTACTTCAGTACCAAATTGTAGTGTACCTTTACCGCCTGCTTCTGTATCTTTAATAACTTGTACACGTTGACCGGCTACAACGATATCCCAATCTTCGCTTTTAGCATTTGGAATGAAATCGCGTAGTTCTTCAATGCGTTGATCTTTAGATAGCATCAATTGTTGAACTAAGTATTTTGTTAAATCTAAGTTTTTAGCACCTGCTGCTAACATAGTGAAAACATTGTTTGGTTTTACAGAACCTAATAAGTCCATGTTAGAACCTGTTTTTAAGAACTTAGGAGAGAAACCAGCGAATGGTCCGAATAATAATGATTTTTTACCATCAATGTAACGAGTATCAAGGTGAGGTACAGACATTGGTGGTGCACCAACTGCTGCTTTACCATATACTTTTGCATGGTGTTGATCAATAACTTCTTGGTTGTTACATACTAAGAATAGACCACTTACAGGGAATCCACCGACATGTTTGCTTTCTGGAATACCTGTTTTTTGAAGCAATGGTAGACTTCCGCCGCCAGCACCGATAAATAGGAATTTCGCTGTATTATATTGTAATTTACCATCAGCACTTTTAACTTTTACTTCCCATGAACCATCGCTTGTACGTTTGATGTTTTCAACAGTATGATTGTAGTTAACTTCTACACCTTGTCTTTGTAGGTGGTCAAATAACATACGTGTTAAATTACCAAAGTTAACATCTGAACCAGATTCAATTTTAGTAGCTGCAATCGGAGTATCTGATGTACGTCCATCCATAATAAGTGGAATCCATTTTTTCAATGTTTCTTTATCATCAGAGAATTCCATTCCTTGGAACAAAGGAATTTTTGAAAGCGCTTCAAAACGTTTTTTCAAGAATTCGACATTTTTTTCACCTTGCACCAAACTCATATGAGGAATAGGCATGATAAATTTTTGTGGATCTTTGATTAATTTTTTGTTTACTAAATGAGACCAAAATTGTCTTGAAACTTGGAATTGTTCATTGACATTAATCGCTTTTTTAGTATCGATTGTGCCATCTGGTCTTTCAGGAGTATAGTTAAGTTCGCAAAGTGCAGAGTGTCCAGTTCCCGCATTGTTCCATTCGTTAGAACTTTCTTCACCTGGTTTGTCAAGTTTTTCAAACACTTTAATGTTCCATTCTGGTACTAATTCTTTTAGGAGTGTTCCCAAAGTCGCACTCATGATTCCGGCACCAATTAAGATAACGTCTGTTTTAGTTTGACTGCTCATTTTTACCTTCCTTATTCTGTATATTTGCAGAAAAGTGCAAGCGCTAATACATGAAAATAAGCAAAGCGCACCTTGTCATACACCTTTTCTGTATCATTTACAACCTGTCCATAGTGTATCACAATTATTTATAAAATAAAATATCTTATATATATATCATACTTATAAGATATCCTAGTTTCTTCTATTGTATAAAAATTTCATATTAGATGGATATAATGTAATTTTCCGTAATTCTATATATCTTTAGAAGAACTGTTTAGATAGTATTTAAGGCCTGCTAACTGTTTTATAAACTTGCATCATATTTATTATAATTACGACCTTCTACAAAATTCTTTTTTAAGTATCGTTTTATGCATAATAAGCACTTCTGTAATCATTTTACATAGACTAAATTACAACTATAGATTTAAACTCTTTTACAGAAAGGAATGGCTATGGTAAATTTCAAAAATTTTCGTGGGACAGTCTCGCAGATAAATGATTTTGCAAGTGGTCAAAATGGAGAAGGTTGTTTTAAGATAATGTCCGTTCAGGATGAGTTAGGTAACATCGTAAATTTCATCGTGTCACCTACTACTTATTTTTCGAATTATGAAATTGTAAATGTTGGAGATGTGATTACTGGATATTATGATGGAGATGCGCCAGCACCATTGATATTTCCTCCGCAGTATCAAGCGCTTATTATTGTAAAAGAACACAGTTATCAAAATGTCAAAGTTGATTTTTTCAACGGTCAATTGGTCAGCAGTGACGGTCAATTAAAACTGAATCTTACAGCTAATACACCCATTATGTTAACAAATGGGCAAACATTTTCGAGTTTTCCAGGAAATCGAAATCTTATTGTGACATACGGACCTACTACGAGAAGTATTCCTGCACAAACTACTCCATATAAAATAATCGTTTGGTGTTAAATAATTTTTTCAGAACATTTAGCATGAAAAGATAACGCTTGGTTATTGTTAAAAATACCCCCGTAAGTTTTTAACCAACGGGGGGAAATCTTATTCTTTTTGAAATTCACTTAATTGTTGCTTTACTTGTTTAAGTTGTTTTTTATTTTGCTCAACTATATCTAAATGCTCTCCAAATTCTTCTGCAGTTTGAATAGCCTTTTCTGCATGTGATATTTGATCGAAAATATGTTCAACTGCAATTTCTTCATAGTGTGACCTCGCTGATTGCACCATACGCAGCGCCTTTTCAACTGAGTTACTTGATAAAGTGCAAGGATGATCTTTTTTCCAACTTATATCTGAATGCTTCGCCAAATTTGTCACTTTCCCTTCTGACAATTAAATAAATAATTTAGGGATAGTATTACAAATTTTTCAGATAATATGCGTGGAATTCCGTTTTTGATAACGAACGAGTTAAGTTTTTGAGCTTTTAGAGGGTTTCATTTCAAGAAACTTTAAAGAATGGATCTTGTTTTTGTTTTAATCCATATTCATAAAAAGTTTGTGTTAATGTTTCTTTAGATTCTTCAGTAGTTACAATACAACTTACGGTAAAAAGACTTTCCTTTAAAATCAATTCATAACCATTATTTACTTCTTTAGAAAATCCATAATACTTATGATTAACATCGATTGGGACAAAATGAAATGAATTTATATTTTTCCATGCTATAAAACGACTTCCACTCAACACGCCGTCTTCAACAATCGCAAATAAGTTAAATAAATTATGTGAATTTGCTAAAGGAAGTAATAATAAAAGATAAAGCGCTCCATCTAATTCTACATAAAAGACTACCCAAATAAGGATGCTAATCACCGCCAAAAGCACTAAAGAATAAATGATAATCTCTAATTTTTGTTTAGAGTAGGATGGTAGATTTATTGGTTTTTGGGGATATTTTTGAATAGTTGTAGACTCTTCATCTATTTTAGGAAACAAAACCTCTTTCTTCATCTTGAACAAAAGTTGGATAAATTTATAGACATGGTATCCTATAAATATAGAAACAAATAAATCTAATATAAGCTTCAAGTTGATAATTCTCCTTTATTTTTGAAAAGTACTAATATTTTATATACTTTAGCCAACAATTTTTAGTTTTATTCTTTAAATGATGAAAAATATTTTTTGTTTATCGTATAAAGTGCAGATTGAAGAGTTAAAGGAGCTAATGCATGAGTAAGATAAAAAGTAAAAAGCACTTAGATGTTAATATCCATCTAAGTGCTTTAGTGATTATGATTTATTAATTAGAATGGGTTTGTTGCTAAAAGACTTGCAGTTTTTACATAGATACGTTGGTTAAGTTTTAATTGAGAAACAATAACTTCTGCGATATCTTCAGGTTGGATATATTTTTGATCATTATTTTCTGCAATTAAGTTTGTATTTAGTGCAAGATCTGTTGCTACTGTACTTGGAGTTAGAGAAGTAACACGGATGTTGTTTCTGCGTACTTCTTGTGCTAATGATTCAGTTAAACCAATAACACCGAATTTAGATGCACTATATGCACTTGAAGTTGCTGCACCGTTTAGACCGTTTGTTGAAGAAATATTGATAATATCTCCACCATTTTTTTCGATTAATTGTGGAAGAACTGTACGAGTTACATAATATGTTCCCATAAGATTTACATCGATAGTTTTTTTCCATTGTACTGGATCCATATCTAAAAGAGTAGCAAATCCACCGATACCCGCATTGTTGATAAGAATATCAGCTTTACCTAATTCTTTTGTTACTTTTTCAATTGCTTGTTGTACTTCTTCAAGTGATGAAACATCTACTGTTGCGTAAGCAGCTTTAACACCTAGTGCTTCAATTTCTGCTTTTACACTTTTTAATGATTCTTCAGTTCTTGCAAATAGACCTACATTTACGCCCTCTTTTGCTAAAGCTACTGCAACTGCTTTACCGATTCCTCGTCCAGCTCCAGTTACATAAGCTATTTTACCTTTTAGTGATTGTGCCAAAATAAGCATCTCCTTTTACAATTACTGACGTACTAACATTTATAATTTAGCTACCTCTCAACTATTATTATCACAATAAAGCTTTTTGTTCAAAAAATACGCTCTCTTTCTAAGTAATAATTGATTTAAAATTAGTATCAGTAAATGTATTACCCTTTTCCTTCTGTTGGAGCATTATTGTAAGATATTTTTGCATATTAAGACATCGGTCGGAAGCTTGAGCGAGAATGGTCTAGTATGACATTATTAAGGTCTTGAATAGAAAGGTATGAACTCTTTATCACGACTCACGCTTCTTTTATCATCTCAAGTAAAACAACCCACCGTTGATGATTTCAATTTTGATTTTGGCGTTGTATCTTTCTTCGAGGGCTTTTGCCTCGATTTCGTAGCATTCTGGTTTTTCATCTATATCCTTATAGAAATAGTCTAATACTCTTTGATCCCTTTTCCATCTTTTGTCTGCTTCCTCTACCCATGTGTGGTCATCTAATTGGATAATATTGTTGATGACAAGATCCAATCGTTCAATTCCACGTAAAGGTTTGATAATAAATTGCAGAGGAAATGCATTATCTGGTAAGTCCGAGACAAGATCGATTTGCGTTACTATATCTTGAAAATCATCAATGATTTTGCCTGTCATTAAGTTAACCCCTAGAGAATAGAGATGTTCTCTTGTTTTATCACACAAATAGGAAACTTTATAATTGACGCCTAAATATGGCGTTAAGATTGTTTGTCCTTCAAAAGAATCCGTATTTTCAAACATTTGAACATATTTGCCTAACTCTTTGGTTGCTTTAAATAGTTGGTTTAAACGATAAGAGCCAAAATGGACAATTTCTCCTCTAAGTTCGCTACTTACATGATTTTGATCTGTTATTAAAGTAAGCTGGCTTGGTGCGGGAACGCCATTCGTACTTTCAACGTACTTCCAGTAATAAGGTCGATTCATAATTCTTTTATCCATATCTATCGTCAGTTGAACGGTTAAATAATGTTCGTCTTCTTCGATGATTTGACAGTTAGTTTCTTGAAAAAATGTTTTCATATACTCGTGAACTTGTTGTGGAAACATATCTGACCTCCATCTGAAGTTTCCTATATCGACTTCTTGAATGCTAATATTTCATCTAATTCCCCTACCACTTTTTCAAAGACATCGATTTTAGTTTGCAATAAATCTAAAATATTTTGTTCGATTGTATTAGCAATAGCAAGGTTATAAATCTGTACATCATGTTCTTGACCAAGCCTATGAACGCGTCCTATTCGTTGTTCTAATTTCATCGGATTCCAAGGTAAATCATAGTTAATCACATGATGACAGAATTGAAGATTGATCCCTTCCCCACCCGCTTCGGTAGCGATTAAGACTTGTGCTTGTTCTTTAAAAAGATGCTTCATATAATCTCTTTTACTTTTATTGAATTTTCCGTTAAAGAGCACGCTTTTAATACCTTTTGTGTGCAAAAACCATTGTAGATAAATTTGACTTGCACGATATTCAGTAAATATAATAACTTTATCATTTGCTTCTGAAATAATTTCGTACGTTTTTTCCGCTTTCGAATTAATCTCTAAAGACATTAATTTTTCCATTAGTTTATGGACAAATTCAAGTCCTTCTTCATCATTACTGTTTTGAATCATATTCTCTAACGTCAAACAAGTCGCTTCTTTACTACTGCACATTTCTTTTTGTAAAGTAATCATTGAAAACGAACCAGAAAATACAGGAGATACATCCTTCAGTTGCAGGATCATATCGTATACTTCTCTTTCCTTTTCTGTAAACTGGATGGAGATGTTTTGAACCTTCCTATTTGACCACTCTATCCCTGTATCCTGTCTTCTATTTCTCACCATTACTTGATTGACCAGTTCCTTTAAAAACTCATCATTATCAAGATCATGTTTACTCGCTGAAAAGGCTTCCTGGAACACTTCAAAATTCCCTAAATGACCCGGTTTAAGTAAAGAAATAAGATAAAATAATTCAAACACATCATTCTGAATGGGTGTTGCCGTTAATAACAAGCAAAACTTTTTCTTTAAACTTTGAACAAACTCATAAATCTTGGTTTTGTGGTTTTTTAGTTTGTGGGCCTCATCTATGATAATCATGTCATAATTTTGTTCA
The DNA here is from genome assembly GCF_934216135.1 of uncultured Rummeliibacillus sp. Lineage (NCBI taxonomy): Bacteria > Bacillati > Bacillota > Bacilli > Caryophanales > Caryophanaceae > Rummeliibacillus > uncultured Rummeliibacillus sp. The sequence continues at coordinate 110,447 of NZ_CAKQBI010000008.1, forward strand.
TAGATTTGTTCTTTGTGGGGACTCTTCTTTGCGGTATCCATACTCATCACTACAATATCAATATATTCGATTGAAGATTTCTTTTTATACGGAATGGCTGGAATATTAAATTTGTTGTTCAGTTCATCTGCCCATTGGTTGATAAGAGAAGCAGGTGCCAAGATCAATGCTTTTTTCACCTGACCTCTAATTAGATACTCTTTCAAGATTAAACCAGCCTCAATGGTTTTCCCTAATCCCACTTCATCAGCTAAAATAGCTTTGCCATTCATCTTTTCTATAACTGTTTGTGCTACATCAAGTTGATGAGCAAGTGGTGTTAAGTTCGGTAAATATTTTGGTGATTGAAGTCCTGTAAATTCCGTGATTAAATTGGCTTTCTCTACTTCGTAAGTCATCTTATATAGCGCCCAGTTATCCCAATTATCTTGTTGTTCTAATCTTTCTTTAAAACTTTCTTCCCACTCAGGCGACCTTTCAATAATCATGATCATCACCTCAATAATTTTTCTTGCACTTAACTTGTCCAAAAAAACTATAACTATGAATATTTCATGAAAATCAAACTACATAATACGTCAGAAATCTAACCAAAAGTAATGCACATGAATATTATAGTATCAGCTATTATTTTGCATTGTATTGATGCTCTTATTTATAAAGTTAAAGTTCCAACTTACAAGACATTATGATGAAAGCATATAGAGCTTTCCTTGGTCAATTAATCGATTAAGGAAAGCTTTTGTTAAATTTACTTATTTACATTTGAAAAGGGAGGTGAATATATATGTCTAAAAGTGTACCTTCATATATATTAACGATTGACGAAGATGAGTTGAATATTTTAAGAGAAAACTTGATAAATGATTATGCGGCTCCTTCCAAATTAAACATTGACGGGATCGACTACAAAATTCGACTTGGCTATCGAGGTGCATATACTAGAAAATTCCGAAAAAGATCTTATATTGTTCACTTCCAAAATTCAAATAATATTTTGGAAGCACATGCTATTCATCTTAATGCAGAGTACAAGGATCCTTCCATTATTCGAAACAAGCTCTCCCTTGACTTTTTTCAAGATTTAGGAGTGCTCGCTCCTGATACCAAGCATATTAATTTTTTTAGAAATGAAACATTTAGAGGGATCTATTTACAACTTGAATCTGTTGATGATCTTTTTTTGAAAAAGAGAGGTCTGCCCTCTGGACCTATCTATTATGCGACCAATAATGATGCAAATTTTGCTTTTGATCGAGAAGGTAGACGAAAAAGATCCCTCCTCTCTGGCCTACAGCGTGTACATGGATTATTATCCGACGATCAAAATCTGATTGACTTTATAACGGTGATCAATAAATCCGATTCCATAGACTTTTCTTATCGTATTGGAAATTATTTAGATTTAGATAAATACTTCAGTTGGCTTGTGGGTGCCGTTTGTACAATGAATAACGATGGTTTTAATCATAATTATTCAATTTACCGCAATAGTGAAACTGGATTGTTTGAAATTATGCCATGGGATTATGATGCAACATGGGGAAGGAAAATTAGTGGCGGAATTATGGATCATAAATATGTACCAATCGACGGAAGACCCGGTAATTTACTAAAAGATCGGCTATTAGATAGCCACAAATTCAGAAAAATGTATAAAGAAAAATTAGAAGAAGTCCTCGAAACGAAATATACTGTCAACTATTTAGAGGATAAAATCATGTCACTTCATCAACTTGTTCGTCCTCATTATCTTCGTGACCCTTATATCAATAATAATATTGAAATCTTCGACTATGAACCAGAGATGATCACACAATTTATCCGAAATAGAAATCATTATTTAAAAACGCAATTAAAATATTTTAATTAAAAGAATCTACCTCGATACCAATAGACCCAATCACATGACACTGTAATATGCATAAATTAGTTTGAGGAGGTGTTTTCTTGAATGTATGATAACTCTAACAATTATCGTAACCACAAAAATCAATCGGACTATTATTCAAAAAATGATGCCTCTCAAAAATTCAAAAAACACCGATCGATTTCTGATTACACATTGAAAGATTTAACAAAAGGAAAACACTTAGATATCGTCGCAGCTGCACTTTTATTATCAGGAAAAATAAAAGTAGATGCTGTGCAATTATTTCGAGATTCTCCCATTATTACCGTTACTTTAATTGGTAAATTTCAATCCAATAAAAAGAAAAAGTCAAATGCATTGAGTGATTTTCTTGATGAAAATGGTGATTTAACTATCCAAGAAGTGTTTGAAGCAATCCAAGATAAAATGAGAAAAGGTGATAATTATGAGTAAATCAAAAGAAAAAAAATATGGGAATGGCTCAACATTTAACGGAACGGGTTTTACAAATGCAATTATTTTAATTGTTTTATTGTTCATGCTCATCTTTGGGTCAACTGATATTGCTACCTTATCTGAAGTTGAAATTGAAGTTTAGCTCTATTTTTTTGATTAGCTATTTGTTCATTTTTTATTTTAACACCTAATAAATTCAGGGGTTTTTATGGGGGAAGCCCATCATAAAATCCCTTTTTCTTCTACTTCATACACATATTATTCTTTATTTTACTTTTTTGTTTTTAAAACATAGTTATTCTATAGGTTTAATTAATTTTATGGTATAATGGCTTTAATAGTTAATTTGAAGGGACGTGTTCTTATGCCATTAAAAGAAGGATCATTAGCTTATATTGAAGCTCATAAAGGTATTCAATATTACGAACAGACACCAGAAGAGGCTCGAGCTGAAAGAGCAGCTTCTCCTATTCATCAAGTATCGGTTGAGGGGATTGCATCCGTTGAAGATCGACTTATTAAAGTTTCCGATGGCGCAGAAATTTTAGTTAGAGTTTATACACCTATAGGAGTTGGTCCATTTCCAATTATTATCTACTACCATGGTGGAGGCTGGGTTTTCGGTAGCCCCGATTATGCTGATGGAGGTTGTCGCTACCTAACAAGTTCAACAAAGTCAATTGTCGTATCTGTAGACTATCGTCTTGCTCCTGAGCATCCATTCCCTATTCCTGTTCAAGATAGCTATGATGCTCTTCTTTGGGTTGCAGAGAATGCTGCTTCTTTACAAGGTGATCCTACAAAACTCTTTGTTGCTGGTGATAGTGCAGGTGGGAATATTGCTGCTGTTATTTCTCAATGGTCAGTTGATAAAAATGGCCCTGAAATTTTGGGACAGGCGCTTATTTATCCCGTTACAAATACATGTTTTAATACTTCATCCTATGAAAAATATGGAGAAGGATATGGTCTAGATCGTGAAGGCATGATTTGGTTTACCAAACAATATATTGGTGATGCAAATATTCAAAGTAATTCATCTGTTTCACCATTGCTAGCAAACGATTTGTCACATATCCCACAAACAATTTTGGTTGCTGCCGAATATGACGTTTTGTTAGATGAAGGAATTGCTTATGTAACTCGTCTTCGTGAAGCTGGGGTTGAAGCAAAACATATTGTATTGCCAGGACTTATCCATAGTTATTTTAGTAAGATGGAATTTTTTGAAGAAGAAACGAAAGAGACATGTGAATTGATTGCTGAATTTTTCAAAAAGGCAATTGACATTGATACCGTTAAGACTTCTTGTGTTAAATAAGTTGTCATCTCTAGGCTGAGTAAGATGACTTAATTCCCATTTAAATCGGCTTTGACTTTTTCAAGGCTTTCACACAATTATTGCGTATTATTGAGCATATGATACAATCCAAGCTATAATTGCTATGATATGGTGCAATCAAAGCATTATTAGCTTGTGGTTGAATCCTCCTTTTTTTCAGACTGATGTGTTGCGTAACTTTGCATGGTTCTTTCCTTCCGTTTAACGCTTGCATCAGTCTGATTTTTTCCGAAAAAATGAATACCCCCTAATATTTTAAATGGACCAGGAAAAAATTCTCCTAGTCCATTTTTTTAGATTCTTTCCAGTTTTTCGTGTATCCACTTAAACTCATCAAAGTCTGTTACCAAAAACGTATTTGGTATTATTTTTTTTGCTTCATTTAACATTATCTCGATATCTTGTGGAAAGAATCGAGCACTTAAATGATTTAACAATAAGTTTTTAGCTCCTGCATTGAGTGCAACATTTGCTGCATCCATGTTGGTAGAATGTCCATAACTTGCTGCCAAATTACTAGTCGAGTGATCAAATGTAGATTCGTGTACTACAATATCTGCATTCTCACTAAGTTTAATGGCGTTTTCACAATAACGAGTGTCGCCAAGAATAGCCACTGTAAATCCTTTTTTAGGTTCATCTGTAACATCTACGCTTCGAACAATCGTGCCATCTTCCAAAGTGACATTATGTCCATTTTTCAATTGACCTAGTAACGGACCTTTTGGCACCCCTAAAGCGATTGCTTTTTCAACTTGCAAAGTGCCTAGTAATGGCTTTTGTTCTATTCGGTAGCCAAAGCACGGAACAACATGTTCAAGTGGCATTGCAGTTACGATGAAATTTTCATCTTCTAAGACAATTCCTTCCCCTACTTCTACATATTCAATTGCATAATTTAGATGCGTTTGAGATGTCTGTAACGTTAATTCTATCCACTCTTTAAGTCCTTTTGGACCGTATATAGTTAACGGCTGATCTCCACCTAAAAATGAACGAGAACCTAACAAACCAGGTAATCCATAAATATGGTCACCGTGTAAATGAGTGATAAAAATTTTATCTATTTTACGTGGTTTAACAGTTGTATGTAATATTTGATGTTGTGTTGCCTCTCCACAATCGAACAACCAAATGGAGCCGATTTCTTCTAGTAATTTTAACGCTAAAGAGCTTACGTTACGTGTTTTAGAGGGCATCCCTGCACCTGTTCCTAAAAATTGTATATGCAATGATTTTCCTCCTATAGTTTATGGTCATCTAAAAAGTCTTTACTAAAACTAGTCTGTGACTCATATGTTGTTTTTTTAATATTTTTAATACCTTTTGTAATGATATCTTTGCCAAATTTATGTTGCAACTCTTCAACAATTTTCAATACAGGTTCTTCTTTTACGTATTTTTGGAAAGAAAAGATAGATAGCTGCTCTACGGTTTCTTTTTTATCAATAACATTGCTGACTGTAACACCAAGTAGGCGGACAGGCGAACCGTTCCAATGCTTTCTGGTGAGCTCAATAGCAATTGTTTCGATATCCTGTTGTTTCCATAAAGCATTTGATACTGTTTTACTTCTATTACTATTATGCCAATCTGTATCTCGAATCATAACTGATACCGTATGTCCTGCTAAATTTTTTGCATCTAATCGTTTGGCTACCTTCTCACAGAGCTTGCCGATTGCTTCAGTTAGTTCCGACATTTCCATTAAATCTATTGGAAAAGTCGTGGAATTGCCGATAGATTTCGTATCATAAATAGAGTTTGGATCAACTTCCCGCTGGTCTATCCCGTTCGCACGTTCTTTTAGTCGAAGTCCATTTTTCCCTAGATTCGATTTAATCGTATACTCCTCTATATTCGCAAGATCGCCTATAGTGTGAATCCCAATACTTTCAAGCTTTTTAGCGGTACTCTCCCCTACTCCATGCATATCAATAACAGGTAAATGCCATAGCATTTGAGGCACATCTCGTTTTCTCAGAATAGTGATACCCATTGGTTTTTTCATATCTGATGCTGTTTTGGCTAGAAATTTGTTTGGTGAGATTCCAATTGAACATGGTAAATCCAGTTCATGTAATATTCTTATTTGAATAGACTCTGCCAGTTCAATCGCATCTTGTCCATGAACAATATTCGTCACATCCATATATCCTTCATCAATTGAAACCGGTTCTACTAAATCTGTGTATGAACGTAATATGGCAAACATTGCTTGAGACGCTTGACGATAACGTTCGAAATTAGGAGCCATCAATATTAACTCTGGGCATTTTCTCTTTGCTTCCCATACAGCCATTGTTGTATAGACGCCCTTAGCCCTCGCTTCATAAGAACAAGTGACTAAGATTCCTCTTCTTTCTTTTGGATTACCTGCAATAGCAAGCGCCTTTCCTTTAAGTTCGGGGTTATATGATTGTTCAACGGAAGCATAAAAACAGTTCATATCAATATGAAAGATAATTCTCCCGTGAGTAGCCATACTTCTCCCTCCTTAATCGACCAAATGTTCTCGTTCTAGTATAACAAAATAACAACATTTGGGACATCTTTTTACTATTTGAAGCCACCAAAAAACGTGTCTGTTAAGGCAATTTGAGACAAGCCCTTTGCAAAGATGATGGTGAAATCTTATTTCGAGCACTCTGCCAAAACTTCTTTGTTATAAAAAAAGTGACTGCACCATAAGTTTCCTACTTAGGCACAGCCACTATGAAAATACATCTATTCTTTTATTTAAAACTTTTAAGCTTTCTATTTGTTAATATGAGTTTTCAGTAATCCAATTTTCAATATATGGGTGGATTTCTTTAATGGCTTTGCGTCCAACAACAACAGATATATGTCCTGTTTCAACGCTATGATAGGTATTATTTTTACTAGATACTACATTATTTAACGGTGCAACTTGATTTGGCAATGCAATGTTATCGCGTGTTGCAGAAATGTTAAGAAGATTAGCCTTGATATTGGATAAATCTACTTTTTCTCCACGAATCACCAGCTCACCATTAATCAGTTTGTTCTCCTGATAGAATTCTCGAATCCATTGTCGATACGCCTCTCCAGGGAAAGGAACTCCATCATTCAACCACTTCTGCATTAGTTTCCAATTTAACACGAAGTTATCATCTTCTACTCGATCTACAATCGACACATATGGTCCATATGTCGTTGAAATAGGACTTAGTAATTTATTTCCAAAGTCAATCATTTCAAACGGAATATTCCCTAAAGTGTCGACCAATTTATCAAGTTGGAAGTAGCGTTTATCCAACCACTTCGTAAAGAGACCAGCATCTGTAAAATCTATCGGACTAGTCAACAATAGAAGATTACGAATAGGAATTTGTGGATTCAAAGCCGTAAAAATAGCTGACATTGTACCACCAATGCAATAACCTAGTAGCGTTATTTCCTTTGCTTGTGACTTTCTTAATACCTTTTTAATAGCCTGCGGGATGTAATCGACGATATAATCATCGAACTTCATATGACGGTCTTCATAGCCAGGCACTCCCCAGTCTAATAGATAAACATCATGTCCTTTATTGGTTAAATGTTCGATTAAACTGTTTCCAGGATATAAGTCTAAAATATATGGCTTGTTAATGAGCGCGTAAATCATGAGGATAGGTACTTTATTGGTCTTTTTTACAGCTGGCTGATAGCGATATAATTTAGCCTTATTTTTTGTCCAAACTACTTCTTTCGGCGTCTGGCCTACTTGAGGCTCTGGTTCCATAACAAATACCTCTGTTAGTCTTTTGACTTTTTTTAATCCTTCATCAGAGGGAGTTTTGAATTCTTTTGTAAGCATATATTACCTCCTTTATTTTTCTTTTTTTACATATACAATCCACCATTTACGTTTATCTCTTGACCAGTCACAAAACTTGCTTGGATGAGATAAAGAACAGCTTCAGCGATTTCAGAAGTTGTACCTAATCGTTGCATAGGTACTTTTGCAATAATGTTATTTTTCACTTTTTCAGGCATAGCTGCTACCATCTCTGTCTCGATAAATCCTGGGCAAACAGCATTGACAGTAATGCCGCTCTTCGCTGTTTCTAGTGCAAGTGATTTAGTGAACCCTAAAATACCAGCTTTGGAGGCTGCGTAATTCGTCTGACCGAATCCACCAGCTTGACCGATAATAGAGCTGATATTAATGATGCGTCCATACTTTCGATCAATCATGTGATTAATCACTGCTGATGTGGTATGGAAAATACCATTTAGATTGACGTTAATCACTTGATCCCATTCGTCTTTTGACATTTTACGGAATGAGCGATCTTTTGTAATTCCAGCATTGTTAATAAGAATATCAACTTTTGTAAATTGTTTTAATACTTCGTCTATAAGGCGTCTTGAATCTTCTAATTCACTAACATTTGCTTTCACCGCAATTGCCTGACCGCCTTGTTCTTCGATTTCTTGTATAATTTTTTGCATTTCTACTTCAGATGAACTGTAAGTAGCTACAACTGTTGCACCATTCTTCGCTAAAACTTTTGCTATTTCTGCACCAATCCCACGTGATGCACCTGTTACGATTGCTACTTTATTTGCTAATGGCTTCAAATAGTTTACTTGTCCTAATTCTTTTAATTCGATTGCTGACATACAAAATCACTCCTCAAATTTTTTAGTATTGTAAGATTTTTCATTTAATCTTTATTTTTTAGTATTTCTATTAGCTGATCTAATTTTTGCTCAACATTGGTAATATCTTGTTTCAATTGAGCAATTTCTAAAGAGGTCGTCTCTTGTTGTTCATAGATGAAATCATCTAAATTATCAATTTTGGTATCTACGTTTACAATCATAGATGCCACTTTCGCAAGCTCTTCAATACTAGGAATATTCGCTTGCTTCAAATAAGATTCAGTTAACGTTTTGACTAGTTCTTGATATTGAACGTATTGGTTTTGAACTTGTCCTAACCCTTGTGCAAATTGTTCGGTTCCAAGTGAATTTTCAATTGTACCTCTCCATGTACTTTCTGTTTTTTCGTACACTTCCTTCCAAATCTTAAAAGGATCTAGTGTTGTATTTTGACCCACTGGAAATCATCTCCTTTTCAAACACCTATGAAGACACCTTATGGTTTGTTTTTTAATAATATGACTAAAAAAGAATAGGAATTTATTTTATCGAAAGAACATAAGTATAAATATAGGTGTAAATTACACTTATATGTAGTACTGAAGTGAGGAGGTGAATGTGATGGATACAAGAGAAGGGAAAAATCAAAAAAGCGATTCAATTTTTGGTACACCTCAAAAACTTTTAATACCACTTATGCTATTACACTTACGAGAATGGAATTCACACGGTTATGAATTAATGGAGAAAATTACTCAATTTGGCTTTACTCCTATTAATCAGGGGAATTTTTATCGTCTTCTTCGTAAACTTGAAAAAGACAATTTAGTATCATCGGAATGGGATACTCCGGAAAAAGGACCTGCTAAACGAGTTTATTCTTTAACTGATGCTGGGGAAAAGTATTTGGATATGTGGGCAGGTTCACTAAGTCAATATCAAACATTGTTAAATAACTTTTTAGATTTATACAATCCTTTCTTCCCCATCAATCAGTCTTCACCGAAAAAAGAAAGGCCAATGGATGATATGCAATGAAATGCAATCATTATAAATGCACGAAGAAAAGGGAGGAAACGTAAATGGTGAAAGAACAAACAGAAAAAAGCGTAGATTTAGTATGGGATGGATTGTTAAATGGGTTAAAAACTTGGCAACAATTTCAAACTGAAGTGGGTGAAAAAGCTTTACAATCATTCACTTATCAAAAAGACTTTATCGAATCAACTGTATCTACGATTAACACAATCGAGGAAGAATCCAAAAAAGCAACAAAAGAAATTCTAGAAAATGTGCAAACTAGCGTAAAAGAAGTATTTAGCAACGAGCAATACGAGCAATTTTCTAAATGGTTAACAAGTGTGCAAGAAATTACTGACAAATCACAAGAATTAGTCAGCAATCCGAGTCATTCCATCTTAGATACTGTAGTACAAACAAATAACCTTTTAGAATCTACAGTAAAAGATGCTCTTGAAGAACAAAAACAACAACGCTTAGAAGTCATTGAGAAAATTGAAGAATTAGCTGAACAATTAAAACAAACTCAAAAAGGGTTGTTTAGTGTTTAGAAGAAACGATCTTAACGAAAGAAGTGTTGATGGGGAACTTTTAAACACTTCCAGACTCACAAATAATTATGTATACAAGAAAAAATGCTTTTCTTCATTTAAATGAGGAAAAGCATTTTTTACTGTCTATTCTGCTATAAGATGAACACATAATAGACAGTTTCTTTTTAAGAATAAGACATCTTAAATAGAAAATAACTATTGCTTTCTTACAGTATCATCCATTACAATAATAGGAATATTCCAAAAGGTGGTATTCACATATGATACAAATTTCTGAAGATCTATTATTACGACCAGTTCAGCCTGAGGATGCAGAAGCGATATTTACATTAACAGATCAAGATCGTCCATATTTGAGAGAATGGTTGCCTTGGGTTGATGGTACAAAATCTGTAGAAGATTCTTTGGAGTATATTAAATTTAGCCAAATCGGTGGAAAAGCCGGTACATTATTAAATTTAGCAATTATTTGGAAGGGTGATATCGTCGGCATCACTGGCTTCAACAAAATTGATCGCACACATCGTATTGCATACATTGGGTATTGGTTAGGTAGAGATTATCAAGGTCACGGTATTATGACTCAAGCTGCAAAAGCTTTAACTACCTATGCTTTTAATGAATTGCAATCAAACAAAGTTGAAATACGAGCAGCAGTTGGAAATAAAAAAAGTAGAAGTATTCCTGAACGACTAGGGTTTGTACAAGAAGGAATCCTTCGTAGTAATGAATGGCTTTACGATCACTTTGTCGATCATGTTGTTTATGGAATGTTAGCCGATGAGTGGGAAGACAAGTAAATTAAGGCTAAATTCATAGCCAAATGGTTAAAGGCCTAACCGCCAACCACTTGGCTATTTTTAGATTGAAAAACTTCTTTCCCTCTTGAATATGTGCTGATAATTTGATAGTCAAAATTGAAATCTTTATAGATTGTGCCTTTATGCTTTGCATAAATCATCTTTTCATCTACTTTAAACGGATTTTTTTCAACAATAACAAAATCAGCATCCATCCCCACTGCGATTTCTCCCTTTCCACCTAATTCAAAGCGCTGTGCAGGTGCTTGTGCTGTCCATCGAGCCACATCCGTTAGTGGTAATTGATATTCCTCTGCAATTTGTAAAATTGAAAGAAGTGTAAATTGTCCACCATTAATACCACCCCAAGATTTGAAATAATTCGGAGGTGTTAGTTCCTTCAATTCTTTTGGGCATGGTGAGTGATCGGATGCAATATAATCGATTTTCCCTTCCAACAATTTCACAATCAGTTCTTTACGAATAGATTCTGAGCGTAATGGAGGTGCACATTTCGCATAAACTTGATGAGAATCGAAAGCTGTGTCGTTAAAAAGTAAATAATGAGGACATGTTTCTAGCGTTACATCTAAACCTTTTTGTTTGTATTCATGAATAATCTCCACGGCCTGAGGTGTACTAATATGAACAAAATGAAGGGCACATCCAGTAATTTCAGCATAATGTAATGCCCGTTGCACTGCATCTACTTCTGCTACAATTGGACGTGATTCACAATAATCTTTGGCAGTAACAGTACCTTTTTCAAGCTTTTGCTCTGCCAAACATGAAGTAATGGTATCACTTTCTGCATGGAGGGCTAATATTTTTCCTAACTTTGCTATTTCAAACATTCCTTGTAGTAATGCCTGATCATCTACTGATGAAAATGGCTGAAAACCGGAATTAGACAAGAATGCTTTGAAACCAATTACACCATTATCAGCTAATGATTGTAATAGAGGAATATTCGTTGGTACTAATCCTCCCCAAAATCGATAATCGATATTAGACTTTTGTTCTGCCAATTGTTTTTTGAGTTCTAATGCTGACACATTAATCGTTGGTGGATTACTATTTAATGGCATATCAAAGAAAGTAGTTACACCTCCTGCTGCAAGCATAGTAGAACCTCTTTTAAAGCCTTCCCATTCTTCATTTCCTGGTTCGTTTAGATGAACATGTGCATCTACTACACCTGGTAAAATGATTTTTCCCGATACATCTATTCGCGTAGCATTCACATCTTCAATATGTGGCGCAATTGCGATAATTTTTTGACCATCAATAGCAACATCACACTTTGTTACTTGATGAGGCTCAACTACTTCTGCTCCAGAAAAAATAATCATTGTGTAACACCTGATTTCTTTGCAAATTTTGGAGCTTCGTAAAAGTCCAATGAGGCTTCTACTGCTTGCCCACGATTTGGCTCGTAGCCATGACGGATTAAAGCTGCTTCAAGTGCTTGTAATACTTTTAAGATATTTTCTTTTCGACAACTATACCCCATCGTTCCAATTCTCCAAATTTCCCCTTGAAGAGGACCAAATGATGATGCGATTTCAACACCAAATTGCTCTAACATAAATTGGCGAACTGAATCCCCATCTACTCCATCTGGTATCTTTACACAAGTGACTGTTGGAAGTTTACATTCCGGATCACCATACAGTTCTAACCCCATCCCTTTAATACCTTCTATTAAAGCTTTTTCGTGATATTGATGACGACCAAATCGTTCATATATTCCTTCTTCTAATACTAGCCGCAACCCTTCTCGTAACGCATAAATCATAGAGGTAGCTTCTGTATGATGATTTAATCGCCGTGGACTCCAGTAATCTTGTAGCATCGCCAAATCTAAATAATTACTTTGAATCGTTTTGGTATCATTTTGTTTACTGTCTTCTTCAGTTGCAATTCCATACTCTACCTTTTTTCTACGTTGAATGATTTCTTCTATTCTTTCATTATAGGTGATTAATGACATACCTGAAGGAATCGATAGACACTTTTGGGTACCGGCAATAATCCCATCAATAAGCCAATCATCCACCGGAATATTAACCCCACCCATTGAAGCCACTGCATCTACGATCAATAGACGATCTTGCCCGCGACAGATTTTACCGACTTCAATTAATGGCTGCATAGACCCTGTACTTGTTTCACCATGGACAATTGCGACAACTTTTGGTTGGACTTCATTTATCTTTTCGATAATATCTTTTTCTTCAAATACTGTTCCCCAAGCTGTTTCCATCGTATATACGTCAGCACCACATCGTTCACAAATTTCAACTAACAAATGCCCAAAGCGCCCGAAAATGGGGACAAGCACTCGATCTCCAGGCTCTATCACACTACATAATAATGCTTCTGTACCAGCTCGAGATGTACCATCAATTGGAAATGCCCATTTATTTTTTGTCTGGAATATCATACGTAACATATCCATTACTTCGTTCATAATCTCTGTAAAAGCCGGATCAAATTGACCGAGAATTGGTGTTGACATTGCTTGCAGAACTCTAGGGTCCACTTCTACTGGACCAGGGGTCATAATGGTACGGATAGGTGTTTGTAATTGGCGATAATTCATATCATTGCACTCCTTCATAAGCTAATTTATAAAGCACTTCTTTTAAGAGTAATATGCCATGCTCTAAATCTTGAACTTTGGTAAATTCTAGTGGCGAATGACTAATTCCTTTTTGACTAGGGACAAAAAATAACGTAGTTGGATAGTGGGCTCCTAAAATTTGCGAATCATGTCCTGCTCCACTGACCATTTGTACACTTTTAAGTCCATTGTTTTTCGCTATTTTTTCCATCGTACTGTGTAGTGATGTATCTAAAGCTACAGGCAGACTGTCCGCCCATTTTTCGGCCTTACAGATAATTCCACTGTCATTCGCCTTTTCTGTAATCATTTGTAAGATTTCATCGCTATATTTTTTTAAAATACCTTCTTGATGATGACGAATATCTAAAGTAATAGATACCGTCTTAGCGACAACATTTGAAACATTTGGCTCAGCATTTATGCTACCAACTGTTGCCCTAAGCCCTGGGTATTCCTCTTTTGCTATTTTGGTTAGGGCATCAATGCAATTAGCTGCAAAAACCATCGGATCTTTTCTTTCTTCCATAGGGGTAGTTCCTGCATGGTTACTTTCACCCATAAATTGAATCGTATAACGATGTTGTCCAACAATATGTGTAACGAAACCGATATCAATATTATTCTTTTCTAAAATAGCACCTTGTTCAATATGAACCTCTATAAAGTGTTCAATATCACTCCTCTTATCACCTTTATAAGCTGCAATCGGAAAACCTGCTTTTCCCATGGCATCTTGAAATAATATTCCATTTTGATCTTCTAGTTGTTTTATATCTTCTAAAGAATATTCACCCGTAATATTCTTTGATCCCCAATATGTAAGTGGAAATCTACTTCCTTCTTCTTCACATAAAGATACAACTTCTATTGTTTTTCGTGGGCGACCATATTGCTCGAACAACATTTTCGCAGCTAAAAGACTCGCTATAACACCATAAGCACCATCATACTTTCCACCATTTACAACCGTATCAATATGCGAGCCTGTTAAAATGACTTGCTTTTCTTCTTGGAATCCTTCTATACGACCATACAAATTGCCTACTTTATCAAAATAAGGATCCATACCTATTTCTCGCATTTCCTCTTTAAGCGCATGCTGTGCTGCCTGCCATTCCTCTGTGTATAGTAGCCTTGTCACACCACCATCTGCTGTCTCGCCAAAAGTAGCTAACCAATCTAGGTAATGTTGGACATTTTTATATTTCTCTGATGAACAAAGATTAAGCATTTATGTCCCACCTTTCTTTCTGCTATATCCTTATTTTAAAAAAAGAAGTGGTATAGTTCATTGACGTATTTGTAGAAAGATGTATGAATTTTTAGATAAATTAACCAAAATATGTTTGAAAAGTTAACTTATTTATGTTAGATTTTATAACATAGCATACATTTAGGACTTGTCCCTAAAATTGCTGCACTTGCTACATTAATACCTACTGCTGTTTTAGGTGGAGCAACAGTTGTCATGTTCGGAATGATTGTATCATCTGGTATTAAAATGCTAACCACTGTAGATTTTACAAACCAAAACAATTTATTAATCATTGCTATTTCCATCTCTTTAGGACTAGGTACCACTGTTGTTCCTGAATTATTCTCAAGCTTACCATCCTTTATCAAAACTCTATTTGGTGATGGAATCATCACAGGTAGTTTAGCAGCTATGCTATTAAATCTCCTTTTATCTCATAAAGAAAAATCAGTTGAAACCAGTAAAGATATTTCACTTGCATCACAAGGAGGAAACTAAATGAAGCAACCTTTAGAGATGATTAATCATTCTTCAGAAGAGAAGTTTATAGAACTCTTTCAAGACATTTACGAATCGTCGCCCTGGATTCCTCAAGAAGCAGTAGTAAGTAGACCATTTGACCAAATAAGTGACATTTTAGAAACAATGCAGCAAGTTTTAGACCATGCTCCTTTCGAAAAAAAATTAGCTTTAATCCGAGCACATCCAGAGCTTGGGAAAAAAATAAAAATGAGTAGTACCTCTACTGAAGAGCAACAAAAAGCAGGATTAAATGCACTTAATAGTGATGAGTATCATGAATTCTTAACTTGTAATAACAGTTATCAAGAAAAGTTTCACTTTCCATTTATCATTGCAGTTGCAGATCACACGAAATCAGAAATTTTACAAATGATGAAATTACGACTAGCAAACAGCTACGATGAAGAATTTAAAACTGCTTTAAAAGAAATTAATCGAATCGCTGAATTGAGATTCGTTCAATTAATCGAAAAAATGAATCCAATCAAAATTACTGAATAAGGAGAAAACCAATGACTTCACTTTCAACACATGTTCTAGATTTATATCATGGGAAACCCGCCCAAAATGTGCAAGTAGATGTATATTTCAATCATCAATTCCTTTTAACAGTCGAAACAGACGAATCCGGGAGATGTACCCCCACTATCAACAAACCTTTCGAGCGAGGTACATATGAATTCGTCTTTCATATCGATACTTATTTTCAGTCAAAAGGGGTTCCTCTACCGGTTTCTCCTTTCTTATCTACAATACCAGTACGATTTACGATTGAAAAGGACAGTCATTATCACGTGCCGTTACTAGTAACGCCTTGGAGCTATCAAGTATACAGGGGAAGTTAAATAAGAACTTTGATATTTTAACTAGATTTCTATTTTAAAATGGAAAGGATTGGTTTAGATGAGCCTAGAAGCTTTAAATAAACAAGTATTAGTAGATCTTTCGTACATTGGATACGCTCAACCTACTTGGGTGAAACCACGATCTTATAACGGTGACCATGTATATGATGTTGTTATTATCGGTGGTGGTCAAAGTGGTTTAAGTGCAGCATTCGGACTTCTAAAGGAAGGCATTACAAATATTCTTATTTTAGATGAAAATAAGAAAGGGTTTGAAGGCCCATGGATAACATATGCTCGCATGAGGACATTGCGTACACCAAAAGACCTCCCTTCTATCGAGCTTGGCGTTCCATCACTATCCTTTCAATCATGGTGGACAGCACAATACGGTATAGAAGGTTTTGACAAGATTGATAAAATACCAAGAACTGACTGGATGAATTATTTGAAATGGTATCGTGAAATCCTCTCATTACCCGTCGAAAATAATGTACGTGTCACTTTAATCGAACCGATTGATAAAGAGCTTAATCGAATTTCAGTTAAAAAAGCGAGTACCTATTCTTCCATTCTCGCAAGAAAAGTGGTGCTTGCAACAGGCATTCAAGGAGGCGGTGAATGGCATACCCCTGCATTAATCAAAGATAATTTACCAAAGTCTCGTTATGCCCATACTTCTGAAACTATTGATTTTTCTTCTTTAAAAGGTAAAAAAGTCGGCATATTAGGCGGAGGAGCTTCTGCTTTTGATAATGCCAATTTTGCCTTAGCATCAGGAATTCGTGAAGCTCATGTCTTTGCCCGTAGAAAAGAACTCCCACGTATAAACCCTATGCGGAAATTAGAAAGCTCTGGCATTATTAGTCGCTTTCATACACTATCCGATCACGACAAATATGCTGTCATGTCTCATTTTTTCAAATTCAATCAACCACCTACAAACGATACTTTTACACGAGCAAGTTCAAAGGAAGGATTTCATCTGCATTTAGGCTCGCCGTGGCTAGAAGTCCAAGATTCAAAAGAAGGAATCATCGTAAAAACACCCCATCAAGAATTTATATTCGACTATTTAATAATTAGTACTGGACTTGTAACAGATCCTGCTTTACGGCCAGAACTTAAAATAGTAGAACCTTATATCACACGTTGGGGCGATATCTATAAAGCACATCCGGATATTGCAAATAAACTTATTGATCTGCATCCTTATTTAACACCTGAATTTTCTTTTGTGGCTAATTGTCCTGAAGGTGTATCTGCTTTATATGGGATATTTGCATTTAATTATTCTGCACTTATCAGTAATGGCGTGTCCGCTTCAGCATTATCAGGATTGCGATTCGCAGTTCCAAAGCTTGTAAAAGGGATTGCTGATGAGTTATTTAAAGATGATCAGAAAAAAATTCTTCAAGAATATTTTGATTACGACCAAGTGGAATTTGTTGCTGATTTACAAATCACCAAAGAGATTGTTTAGTTCTGAATCTCTTTCTAGATTTATAAAGTTATTTAGTATATTTAATACTGGGGGACAAACTCGATTAATATTTAGTTTGTCCCCCTTTTCTGATGCTTTAACTGCAAATATGACCTTTTTATCCGAACTAGTATTAGAATTTCCAATTCGTCATTTACCAATATCGTCCAATAAGTTATACTATTTTTATTCGTTAATGTCATTTTTTTACTTATAAGTGGGGTGATTTATTGAATCGACAGCATATGGGTGTAATTATTGGGGCGATTTTATTTTTGGCTGTTGCAATGGGAATTGGGCGATTTTCGTTTACTCCTATTTTACCTTTTATGCGAGAAGCTGAAGGAATGTCGGTTGAAAAGGGTAGTTGGTTGGCTTCGGCAAATTATATTGGCTATTTTATCGGTGCTTTATGGGCAGGGTTTATTAAAAACAGAAAAGGCAAACTTGTGATGAACGCTTGGTTATGTGTACTTTCAATCATCGCTATGGGCGTTATTGATCATTTCTTTGTTTGGCTGTTTTTACGTTTAATCAATGGTATTACCGGGGGCCTCATCTTCGTTTTAACATCTAGTATACTTCTCGATTATTTAGCGCAACATTTTTTAACAAAATGGTCTGGTTATGTGTTTAGTGGAATTGGTATTGGCATCGCTCTTTCAGGCATTTTAGTACCCTACCTACAACAATTCTTCGCTTGGCAAGGTGCTTTTATAGGACTCGGTATATTATCTGGTTTGTTTATATGTATCAATCATTTTTTATGGAGAAAATTAGAAAATCCTACATTACCACAAAGCAATACAGTGAAGTCTGAAAAAATTTGGTCTGGCTTTATGCCATGGATGATCTTTGCGTACGGACTAGAGGGACTTGGCTATATTATTACAGGGACCTTTTTAGTCGATATGATCAACGAAATACCAAGTTTGCACAAGTATGCAAGTTACGCTTGGGTATTTGTTGGGATAGGTGCTATTCCTTCCGCACCTATATGGGGGATTTTAATGACTAAGTTCAAACCAATACTCATTCTAGCGATTGCTTATATTCTTCAAGTCATTGGAATGCTGTTGCCCGTTCTTTCACAATCGGTCATCGGTGTAATGTGCTCAGCTCTCCTTTTTGGTGTTACTTTTGTTGGTATTGTTGTTTTAACAACTTCCTATTGCAGAGAGCTATTTCCAACAAAAAGTGCAACCGTCGTTTCCACCTTAACTACCTATTATGCTTTCGGTCAAATCATTGGCCCACTTATTGCTGGGAAACTAACTACATATTATGGAACCTATAATAGTGCACTCATTTTTGCTAGTAGCGTTGTTTTTTTCTCTCTCTGCTTACTGTTATTTGGAAAAAAATTCACTCAATTAAAGTTGGATGCCAAAACATCTACCATATAGCAAATTGACTTACAATTGCTCAAAAAACAAGCGTATTAGAGATGTTCTCTAATACGCTCTATTTTTGATTTGAATTTTATACCATTGCTTGCAGTTCTTCTTCAGTTAGAGAATTCATGTATTCTTTCAATTCCTTAATACCATCTAATGTATTCACTAATACATCAGGTGATACAATTGTAATCATTCGATTCTCTAAATTAGCCACTGCACTAAAATATTGTGTTTTTGCATAATTTACAAGTCCAATTTGTTTAAGCTTATCTTCTTCTATATCTAAAATCTCTTTTGCTTCCAAGACTAAAAGTCCATATACAAAGTCTTCAGTTTGAAGAATAATGATTTTAGCATCCGATGAATTGGCTTTGCGATTATATAAAATTTGTTCAAAATCAAGAATTGGTAGTAGTTCGTTACGAACTTTAATTAAACCTAATACATAATCAGGCATATGTGGAATTCGGTTTACTTTTTCAAATTTTTCAATTGATACTACTTTTTCAACAGGAACTGCATATTCCTCTTGTCCGCTTCTAAAAACAACAACTTTCGTACTTGGCATAAATTCACACTCTCTTCATAGATAAAATTATTTTACTTTAGCTGAGCATTTTACAATCTCAACTAATAAATCGGCTAATTTTTCTAATTCTTCAACAGGAATTCGTTCTTCTGTTGTGTGGATTTTTTCATAACCTACTGCCAAGTTAACTGTTGGGATACCATATCCAGCGATTACGTTTGCATCACTACCGCCACCAGATTGTACTAATTTTGGTTCACGGCTGATATTTTTTGCTGCTTCTTGTGCAACTTTAACGACTAAATCATCTGGGCCAAAGTGGAAACCAGGATACATACGTTTTACTTCAACTTCTGCTTCTCCGCCCATTTCTTTCGCTGCAGATTCAAAAGCTTCTTTCATATGTTTTTCTTGAGCAACAAGTTTTGCTTCGTTCAATGAGCGACATTCAGATAAAACAGAAACTTCATCACATACGATATTTGTTGCTTTACCGCCTTCAAAACGACCAATATTGGCAGTTGTTTCAGAGTCAATGCGTCCCAATTTCATGCGTGCTACTGCTTTTGCAGCGATTGTGATTGCTGAAATTCCTTTTTCAGGTTCTACTCCTGCATGTGCAGTTTTACCTTTGATTGTTGTGAAAATTTTTGTTTGGAAAGGTGCAGCTGTTACGATTTCGCCGACTTTACCATCTGAATCGACAGCAAATCCATATTTTGCATATACTTTTTCATGGTCTAATTCTTTTGCACCTTCAAGACCTGATTCTTCACCAGCAGTAATCACATATTGAATATCGCCATGTTCGATTTTTTCTTCTTTTAATCGTTTAGCTAGTTCTAATAATCCTGCAAGTCCTGCTTTGTCATCAGAGCCAAGGATTGTTGTGCCATCTGAGTAAATATATCCGTCTTCTTTAATAATCGGTTTAATACCTACACCTGGTACTACTGTATCCATATGAGATGTAAAGTAAATTGGTTGAACATCTTTTAATGTACCTTTAAGTGTGGCGATTAAGTTACCAGATGCATGACCGTTACGGCTAGCTGCATCATCTTCATAAACGTCGAAACCTAATGCTTCTAATTTACTTTTTAATACAGGTGAAATTTTTTCTTCATGATAAGTTTCTGAATCAATTTGTACTAATTCTAAAAACTCTTCTACGATACGACTTGGCATCATTCAAGACTCCTTTATATATGGTAGTATTGCTACCTTATTCCTTCACAATTTTATCACAAAAAGCTAAGAAATCATCTATCTGTTGCTTTATATATTGAAGTTTGTTATTTATTCACACTTTTTAAGAATTTCTTGAGGATTCAATTGGTACCAACGAGTTTCTTTTTGTGGACATATTTTTTGAGTTGGTTCTGGAGGAGTTAGCTTTGTGACTTAAATTGTCTGGAACGTGGATTCAATTTTGTTTTGTGTGGATTGGACTTCATTTCGCGCGGATTGTGCCCTATTTCCCGCGGATTAAACCTCATTTCCCGCGGATTGACTGTAAATCCAAAATACTATGTGAATCACCACTTATATGATTCCAAAAGAAAAACGCCTCTGACCTGAGGCGTTTTGTACTTTTACCTTACAAAGGAATATTCCCGTGTTTTTTATAAGGTCTTGATTCTTTTTTCGTACGTAGCATTTCAAGTGATTGCATTAGTTTGATACGAGTTTCTCGAGGATCGATGACATCGTCTACTAAGCCGTGAGATGCTGCAACATATGGATTTGCAAATTTTTCTTTATATTCTTCAATTTTTTGAGCACGTGTAGCCTCAGGATCTGCTGATTTTGCAATTTCACCTGCATGGATGATATTTGCTGCACCAGATGCACCCATTACTGCGATTTCAGCGTTTGGCCATGCATATACCATATCTGCCCCAATAGATTTAGAGTTAAGAGCAACATACGCACCGCCATAAGCTTTACGAAGAATAACTGTAATTTTCGGAACAGTTGCTTCTGAATAAGCAAATAGGATTTTTGCACCGTGACGGATGATTCCGCCGTGTTCTTGTTTAACACCTGGGAAGAAGCCTGAAACGTCTTCGAAAGTAATAATCGGTACGTTGAAAGAATCACAAGTACGAACAAAGCGAGCAAGTTTATCAGAAGAATTGATATCTAAACCGCCAGCAAGTACTTTTGGTTGGTTACAAACTAGACCAACTGATTCTCCGTCAATTCGTGCAAAACCAACGACAATATTTTTTGCAAAGTCTTTTTGAACTTCCATAAAGGAATCTTTATCTACTACTTGTTCAATAACTTTACGTACGTCATATGCTTTTGTTTGGTCGACAGGTACAAGATCCAATAATTCAGAACGGAAGTTGTCATCATCTTCTTCTTTTTCAACTTTCACAACTGGAGCTTTTTCCGTATTGTTTTGTGGTAAGTAGCTAAGCAATTGTTTGATTTGTTCAATTGCTGTTTCTTCATCTGCTGCACGGAAATGTGCATTACCACTTACAGAGTTGTGAACTTTTGCACCACCAAGACCTTCAGATGAAATTTTTTCACCTGTAACTGTTTCGATAACTTTTGGTCCAGTGATGAACATTTGTGATGTTTTATCAACCATTAGGATAAAGTCAGTGATTGCTGGAGAATAAACAGCACCACCTGCACATGGTCCCATGATTACAGAGATTTGTGGAATTACACCCGAATAGATGGAGTTTCTATAGAAAATGTGACCGTAGCCGTCAAGAGATAATACGCCTTCTTGAATACGAGCGCCACCTGAATCATTAATACCAATAAATGGAGCTCCGTTTTTAGCTGCTAAATCCATAACATTCGCAATTTTCTGAGCGTGCATTTCCCCAAGTGCACCACCGAACACTGTAAAGTCTTGTGAGAATAGGTAGACAGGACGACCATTTACTTTACCATAACCAGTAACAACCCCATCACCAGGTCCCTCTTTCTTATCCATACCAAAATCTACTGTACGGTGTTTTACGAAAGGATTGATCTCAACGAAAGTTCCTTCGTCTAGTAATAAGTCGATACGTTCACGAGCTGTCAATTTACCTTTGTTATGTTGCTTTTCGATTCTGGCTTCACCACCGCCAAGTTCGATTTCACTTTTACGATCATACAATTCATTGATTTTATCGTACATATCCATTTAACTGATTACTCCTTTGTTTGACTTCTATCTACTAATTCGTAAAGTACTCCATATGATGATTTAGGGTGAATGAAAACAACCTTTGCTCCACCCGCTCCAATTTTAGGTTCTTCAGATAACAGGCGAGCTCCTTCTCCACGCATTCTAGCCATTTCTTGTTCTATATCAGTAACGGCTAGTGCTATATGATGGATGCCTTCACCACGCTTTTCCAAATATTTATAGATAGCGCTTTCTTTTGTGAGTGGTTCTAACAGTTCAATATGTGTGTTTCCCGCATCGATAAATGCAACTTTTACTTTCTCAGACTCTACTTCTTCTACATTGATTAGCTTCATACCTAACACATTTGTATAATATGTAACGCGTTCATCTAAGTCCTTGACCGCTATACCAATATGATCAACATTCTCCATTAGTCCCCCAACTCCTTCTATGTTGTATAACACAATTGTACATAAATTTTTCAGAAAACTCTAGTACTTGTTAAATAAAATATATTTGATAAAATATTTTTAAAGAAAAAAAGGAGAGAACGAGAATGAGCAATAAGAAAATCCAGAAAATTGTTGTAATATTGATGGCAGCCATTATGGTCCTTTCAATGTTAACTTTCGGTTTAGCAATGATTAATTAGTAAATTCAGCAGATCTATCTAACCTATAATGGGTCTGCTGTAATATTTCTGTCATTGCTAAATCTAAAAACAATGTTTAAAATCCCGTACTATTTTCGTATAAACTACTTCTAGAAAGGAAATAAATTGTTTTAACAACTTTTTTCTGATAGGAGCTAGTTCTTATGAAAGTATTACTTATTATTTCCAGCATTGTCTTACCACTTGTTATGTTCTTCCTACAATTAAAAATAAAAACTTTCCGTTTCATTTTTAATATACTTGCTTTAATAGCTATTGTTATTTTTGGTGATATTGCTTCGACTTCTATTTATCAAATTATTAAAGAAAATGCCGTATTTATGACTACCATCCATGCTATTTTCTTAAATCCATTTTTCTTAGCCACTGGTGGATATCTAGGTATATATTTCATATACAGATTAATCTTACTTACAATTGAAGAAACAAAAGATTGAAGCCATTTAAGTATTTTTTTCTTGTTTAAGCTTTACGTAATAGAACAACCAAACCATCCAGACAATAATATATATACTAATAGCCACTATTTCTACAATTAGTACTAACCACCAAGACCAATTGAGAACACCTACTAATTTCAGTACGATTAAAATAATAGTCAAAAATTCCGTAAATCCCAATTGCCTCACCTTTCGTTTATAATCTTCGTATTACTTTTTCCTTTATGTTGCCTTTTTATGTATTTTTATAATTTAAAAATGAAATTACTGCGATATAGAGCAGACATTTATTATAGAAAGAAAGGGCTATCCCTGAAGTTTTTTTCTTATGGGATAGCCCTAACATAATTATTTCACTAATTTTAACTCTTCAACCGATTCTCTCACAACTCTCAAAATTTCGATATAATAGTCTTTGTGTTGATTACATAAACGAGTATTTTCATCGAGGTGAGCAATTTCTTGATCGATTTCATTGATCATATCATTCATAATCAGTTGAGTCATGCCACTACTCGTTTTGCCATAAGCATTCACTAGTATTTGTCTTTTTTGAGCCAAAAATCTTTGGCGGTCGAATGATTGAATAGAGTCTTCATCAAATTGTTGAATTTTACTTACAATTTCATCCATAACTACTGTAGCTGTATCTTTTGTTTGTCGTTCTTCTACCAATTTACTCCCCTCCTACTAAATTTAAATCTAGTATTAGATTATTTAATTGATAGAAGATTTATGATAAAAAATTTTCAGAAGGATAAAAATTAACACTAGCTTCTAATTGCAATATAGAAGTACGTCTTAAAGGTTTTCAATTACTTCTCTTAACTTTTTAGCCGAATCAATTTTATAGATAGTATTAGTATCTTTTATATTCATAATCGTTGCCGTATCATCACTATTCATCCACAAGAAATATTCCGTATCCTTTAACTTAATCTTATATTGTGGAGAACCAATATCTACGATTCCTTCTATTTTTTTAGCTCTGTTCAATGCATTTTGAATAATGTGGATTTGTTCATCATTTGAAATAGTCTTTAGAGAATTAGGTTTTACTTTCGAAAAATCAATTGTTTCCTGAATTTCAACGCTCTTTACAACTTCTGATGAATTTTTTTCAGTATTACAAGCAACTAAACTTAAACAGCAAATAAGAATGAATAGTAACCTTTTTATATTCATCTTTTCCACCCCCTATATATTAAGATATATAATAATTTCATAATTTACATATTTTACATAATACAGTTTAATAATATCAAAAATATCACATATTCATAAAGGTATTTGAAATATCATTAGAGAAATTTACACATAGCGACTATTAAAAAGGAGTGTTGAAACATGGAACTATCACTTTGCATGATTTCTATCAAAGTAAATGATGTAGAAAAGGCAGTTAAATTTTATTGTGATGGATTAGGCTTTAACTTAGAAAAAAATTATGGTGAGAATATTGTAGAATTGAGTTTTGATGGTCACTCCATCATTCTAGAAAAAGCAGAAAAAGAAAATACACTCAATTATTTTGAAAATGCCCAAACGGTTTTAGGAATCCGCTCAAACGATTTACCCGCTGATATGAAGGAATTGCAAGAAAGAGGCATTGAATTATTGTTTAAAGAACCACAAAAATGTCCTCCAGGTATTTTCAATGTAATTCAAGATCCTTTTGGAAATCATATTGAAATTTTAGAATTCCAATAGATTTTCATCCTAAACTCATTCATACATTCAAGCATAATTTTAAGTGATTATGCTTTTTATTATTTCAAAAATTCACTTTCTATATAAACAATTCTAATTTATATTAGTTTGAGCAACTTACTTGGATTTTAAAAGGGAATGTCGTATAGTAGAATCTCAACATGATAGATTAAGGAGCGTAAAAAATGACACTAACACAAAGTACTTTAAATAAAGTAATGCACGAAAGAAAATCTGTACGTAAATATGATCCTCAATTCAAAATTCCACAATCTCAATTAGAGGAACTTTTAACAGAAGCCGCAACTGCACCATCATCAAGTAACCTACAACCTTGGCGTTTTCTAGTTATTCAAGACGATCAAGTAAAAAAAGAGTTACGCAAAATTTCAAATAACCAAGAACAAGTAGAAACTGCCTCAGCAATTATTGCTGTTTTGGGCGATATCGAAATGTACAACAATACTGAAGAAATTTACAATAAGAATTTCGAATTAGGTTATATGGATGAAAATATAAAAAATATGATGATTGAAAACTCATTAAAATTATATTCAAATCTTCCAGAAGAAATTTTAACAAACATCGCTACTTTTGATGCTGGCTTAATCTCTATGCAAATTATGCTTCTTGCAAGAGATATGGGATATGATACAGTTCCAATGGGTGGTTTTAACAAAAAAGCATTTGCTGAAAAATTCGAATTGCCAAATCATATAAAACCAGTTTTACTTATTGCAATTGGTAAAGCAGTTGCACCTGCATATGGTACTTCTCGTTTACCATTAGATAAAATTGCTAAATTCATCTAACACTTACTAAAAAAGGAGCACTCCATTACCGGAATGCTCTTTTTTTATTTCAATTAATGCTGTAATTGCTGAAGAACTTTATTTAGCGATTGCTCATTTTCTACAACTACGTCTCTAAATGGAAGGAATGGATTCCCCTGTTCCTTAATACGTGCTAGAACATTTGGGATTGAAAATATTTGAGGTTTTAGCGAACGGTTCACTTCATCCCAATGTAAAGGTGTTGCAATTAGTCCCTGAGCATTTCCCCTCGGTGAGTAGGGTGCAACGATTGTCTTTCCTTCACGATGTTGAACATAGTCTAAGTAAAGCTTGTTATGACGATTCTTTTTTAAGCGCTCGATAGTAAACCATTTTGGATTTTGTTCGACCAAAAAATCACATACAAATTTTGTGAATAATCCTGTCTGTTCATATGAAAAGGTATCTTTTGGTATTGGAATATAAATTTGCATACCTTTACCGCCTGATGTTTTGATAAACGACTTTAACTCAAACTGATCAAAAATAGCTTTTAGTTGAAGAGCTGCTTCAACTGCTAAAGAAAATTCATCAACTGAAGGTGGATCTAAGTCAAACACTATCTCTGTAGGATGAACTGTCTGTATGGGTTGGAACGGGATATGAAACTCGATAGCTAACTGATTGCCCAACCATAAAAGTGTTTCTATATTGTTGCAAAGGATAAAGTACGTATCATCTACCAATGTTGTAGAAACAAAATCAGGCACTTTTTCCGGACTACTCTTTTGGTAAAAGCTCTCACCGGGTACACCATGCGGATAACGAATAAGTGTTAATGGTCTATTACGAAGAAAGGATAACATTAATGGCGCTACACTTTGTAAATAATAAAGATAATCTTCTTTAACTATCCCTATAGATTGGAAAATGGGCTTATCAGGATGCGTAATTTGAACAGATTCAGGTATCGGTTTAAGTTGATGTAGCATCTTTTCCCAAGTACATTCTTCTGGTTCAACATTAAGTTTAAATGTATGAAATCTTGGTTCCCTCAACATTCCCCCAAGAAAATCAATACAAGCAATTTCTACACAAATAGATGGCGCTAACTCCCATACTTCGTTCTTTAACTTAGTCCCACTGTCTTCAAATAACTTCTTTAATACATTGAACTCTTCTTCTTTTAAACCATGACGAAATAAAACAACTTCAACAAGAGCATCATCCTGATATACGGCTCCAGTAAAGTAGCCATTCTTCTTATCAAATTTGGTTACTATAACTGTTACGTAAAACCAATTTTTTATTTTTAACCAATTGGTCGTTCTAGTACCACTCATCCAAGTACTTTTTCTTTTTTTCGCTATAAGACCTTCTCCGTTATGAATCTTTATAATTGTCCACAACTTACTGGCATCCAAAAAATCATCAATCAGTTGAACTCGTCTTTTGTCTTCATAATTAATAGAAGTTGGGATGTTCACACTCCCACATAATTCCTTTAATAATTCCTTTCTTTCTATCAATTCTAAATTTGTTACATCCTCCCCTTTTCGTTCTAGAAGATCAAACACGACGTAATGACACGGAAATTGATGAGCGTTTTTATTAATGGAATTTTGACTTTTCAATCTCCCACGAAGTTGCACGACTGAAAATTGACTTTTGAAATTATTGGATAAGGATACTAATTCTCCGTCTACTTTTAGTGGCAAATAAGAACTTATTTGATCTTTTATTTCTTGTAAATAATCTAGTATTTCTGGAAAG
Source organism: uncultured Rummeliibacillus sp. (assembly GCF_934216135.1). NCBI lineage: Bacteria > Bacillati > Bacillota > Bacilli > Caryophanales > Caryophanaceae > Rummeliibacillus > uncultured Rummeliibacillus sp. The sequence continues at coordinate 138,283 of NZ_CAKQBI010000008.1, forward strand.
TGAGGATTTAAATTTTTTCCATTTCGACTGATTAAAACAGGTTCATCTACCCATTCTAATATACAGCGAAATCCATCATATTTTGTTTCATAGATCCAATCCTCTCCACTAGGTATTTCATCTGATTGAGTTAATAACATCGGTTTCAACATCCATCCAACCTTCACGCTTTTTTAATAGCTTTTGAACAATTCGAATATCTAATACATAAAAACAACTAATGTCTTCAATAATAAGGAAAAGAAGGTGAGTGAAAATATGCATACAGTTTGGAAAGGTAGTATCAGCTTTGGTTTAGTCAACATTCCGATTAAATTACATGCTGCTACTGAAAATAAGGATGTAAAGTTACGTCAACTGCATAAAGAATGCCATACACCTATTAGTTATAAAAAGGTATGTGAAAGTTGCGGCAAAGAAGTGGAAGAAGCGGATATCGTCAAAGCTTACGAGTATACAAAAAACAAATTTGTCGTATTAGATGCAGAGGACTTAGAAAATTTGAGGAAAGAAAATGAAGATAAAGCTGTTGAAATTATCGATTTTGTTAAACTAGAAGAAATCGATCCCATCTATTTTGAAAGAAGCTATTATATCTCTCCAGATGCAACAGGTTCAAAAGCCTATACGCTTCTACGTAAGACACTAGAGGATTCCGGGAAAATTGGCGTAGCTAAGATTATTATTCGCTCAAAAGAACAATTAGCTGCCCTACGTGTTTATAAAAATACTTTAGTAATGGAAACCATCCATTATCCAGATGAAGTCCGAAGCATTAGCGATGTACCAAATATACCTTCCGAACAAATAGTTGTGGAAAAAGAACTTGAAACGGCATTGATGCTCGTTGATCAACTAACCACAACATTTGATCCGGATAAATATACAGATGATTATAGAACTGCTCTCTTAGACTTAATCGAAGAGAAAAAAGCCGAAAACACAGTTACAGCTAATAATGTAGAAAAAGAACTCCCTGCTAACGTGACAGATCTTATGAGCGCACTCCAAGCATCATTGAAAAAGACAAAGAAAAAAACGCCAAGAAAACGGACAAAGACTTTAAAAGAAAAGACATCTTAAAGATAATTTGAAACTTCAATCAGTTTTTGAATCACCGTATAGAAAAAGCCAACGTTGAAGTGAAGTGCACCCAAAACGTTGGCTTTCCATCTATTCAAGAACTGTTAGTTAGCATATTGACCACTCTTTCTACATTTCTACTATCGATTTTTTCAACTCTTCAGGAACTAACTCTATATGTTGAATTTCAGAAATAGGAACCCATGTTGGTTGATAAATATTATTTTCTGAACTTCTCTCTTTTTCTTCTCCATGAATTTCAAATTCACTTTTCTCAAACAGCTCTGTTAGAAAGTAAACTTCTTTCTTCGTCGTTTGAAATTCAACAAATGTTGTAAGATCTTGAGGTGATAATTTTAAATCAATTTCTTCATGAGTTTCACGAATAGCTGCTTCTAATGCACTTTCGTTCTCTTCAACCGTTCCACCAGGATTAACCCAATACTCACGTCCGTTTTTTAGTCTATGAATAAGTAGTACTTCTTTTTCCTTTGGGTTATAAATAACTGTTCCTGCTCGCATGGATTTAATCTTGTCCTTTCGTGTTAACTTGCTATTGTTATATTTTTAGAGTTTGTAAGACGAATTTGACGATTTCCTTATAAAAATCATTATTCATATATTGCTTCTCCTTAGCACTCAATTCACTATAAAATTTGTTGAACTCCTCAGAATAGTGTAATGATGCTAATGGTCTTCCTGTGATTCTCGCACTTGAGGCAGGCGTTTTAAATATACACTCTTGAACATACAATCCCTTATTAATAATTTTATCTTCAAAAGCAATAACATAGGAAGTCATAATTGTCCCTGTTCCAGTCTTATTTTCGCCGATTAGATTAGTGTAATGTTCAATAATTTCCTCATCTGTTGCATATGGTCCGATTATTCTGCTTATATATGCACCAGGCTGTTCTGACTTTGGAAGAAAATCTAAAAATAATCCTTCATCAGTTGCGATTACAGGATACGTCACCTCCATACTACCAGTCAGGGCTTTCGTTTGAGCATTTTTTTCAATATTTGATCCTTCATTACTATTCGATATGTTGTCTATCAAAATCAGTTCAAGGTTTTCGATTTTCTTTAATGTCCTTTTGAATTCTTCATATTTTCCAATGTTTGAAGTGACTAACCCTAATTTCATCATTTGCTCCTCTGCTGTTCCCTCTCTCTCTATTTTATATTCTTTCACCTTTAAACCTTACGATACCATCGCTTGTAACCTCTTTATAGTTTACTCTGATAGTATTCCCTGCAATTGTAACGTATTCTGACTGCATCATCAGTTGGACTGTTTCAAAATCGATCATTTCATCAAACGTTCCTTCCCCTATAACAATTAGTTCGACTTTAAAATTACGCATATGTATCACTACTCCTCGTTAACTATTAATATAATCTATAACTTCGTTAATATATGTATTTAATGGTTTCCCACTATTTACCGAAAAGCATTTACAATTTAATGGTCTTTTACTACTTTTAAGCGTCCGATTAAATGTTTCTAGTGATTTCACCTCTGAAATTTGACTAACCATTTTATTCCTTGTTTTTAAACGCCTGTTTATTTCAACAAAATCATCGAGATAGCATTCAATATATTTATAATTAGCATCATATTTTTGAGTGATTTTAGTCCCCTTATCGATCAACTCATCATACAAACAAGGACTATCGAGGATAACATTTCTCCCTTGTGATAAATAAAAATCTACTAACGCAAAATCAATATTATACGCGATTCCGCCTAGCGGTTTTCCATTAATCTCATCTTCGTTAATTGAATGTAATAATGTTGATTTCGTTACATCATGATCAATAATAATACAGTTAGTTCTATTAGCTATTTCTAAGGCTAATGTAGATTTACCCGATCCAGGAAACCCAGACATTTGAATAAAAAACATGTATAAATTCCTTTCTATCCCACACTTATTACTTCAAAAATTTAGTAATATTTCTTTCCTAGCTTACTAATTCAGCAAATGTATGTAAAAGAGCACCCATAAGGATGCTCTTAAACGAGTTAAAACTAATTATTAATGAATAGCCTTTAACTGCATTTTAGTGGTATAGAGCCCTCGCATTGCTCATAAACCATATTCTTATAACAATCCCCATTATTTTATATTCTACATTTTGCGTGTAATTCCTCTTAAATATCTAAAAAGCCTAGTAGTAGTATAAATATTACAGTAAGTGGATTCATAAAGCTAAATGCCTGAAAGAATAAAAAGTTATTTAATAGCCATCCAAATCGTCCATCTATCCTTTTCGACAATGTTGGTCTCTATTGAGATTGACTGATTAATATGATTGGTCAACTTGTCTAATTCATTATTGTCTAAATCATGTAAAATACTTCTACCTGCTCTTTCTTTTAAATCATTTACCAATTGCTCTTTGTTTTCGTAAACTTTTCGTGTTTCCCATATTTTAAGTTCCGTAACTTCTTTAAATCCAACTTCTTTTAGTTTTTCGATTACCAATTGACTATCATGTCTGCGTTTCGTTTCTTTTTCAACTAATTTTGGAAAGAGCTCAAAGAAATATCCTCTAATATTGCTATTAGTGCCTTCCAACAAACAATCTTCAGGGGTTCGATCTTGGATAATATAAAATCCGTTATCCTCCAACACTCTATACGCTTCTTTAAAACATGCATGTAAATCTTCAATATGATGAATCAATGCTCTTTCAAGTAGTAGATCAAAACTATTGTTATCTAAACCTGTCTCATAAGCATTGCCTTTCTTAAAAAATACGTTTTTATATTCTTTGCAATTTTCTCTTGCCCCTTCAAGTATGGGTTCAGAGAAATCTATGCCAGTGACAGAATCGACTCCCATATCCGAAAGTGCCTTGCAGTAGATTCCTCCTCCACATCCAATATCTAAAGCTTTAGAAATATCCTTGATAGGAACAAGTTTACTTATTGCTTCAATCCATGAGTTGTGAGCATTTCTAGATGTATAAGAATCTCGAATTTCTTTATTATGAAAATCAATACCCATTCTTTAACATCACCCATCTCTTCTTTTGATTCATTACATTTCCATTTTACCCCATAATTATATATAAGTATAAGTTATGTTTTTTATATAAAGTAATAATTATTTCTTATTACAATTCGATCAGTCATTATTTGTTCATTCCAAAGTAGTATGTTCACTTATTAAAATCACCTTTATACTCAAAATATACAAAATAATTCGAAAGAAGGTTGTGTTCCAATGATTAAAGGTTTATACGAAGCACATTTACCAGTTAGTAATCTTCAAAAATCAATTGAGTTTTACCAAAATTTAGATTTAGAGATCGCATATCAATCAAAAAAGGTTGTATTTTTTTGGATTGAAAAGGGAAAGAGTTGGTTAGGTTTATGGGAAACTGATAAAGTGAACACCCCTTATCACCCATCGCTAAGACATGTTGCTTTTCAAATTGATAGAGACGATATGAATAACATTAAAAATTGGTTAGAGGAAAAAGGAATAGCAATAAGACCTGCTTTCGGGTTTTCCGGTGAAGAACAACCGCTTGTATTAAATAATAATCCTCAAGCCCACGCAGCTATCTATTTTGAAGATCTAGATGGTAATAGTCTTGAATTTATATCTCCTTTAAGATTAGACTTTGAAGAAGCATTTGAAAAAATGACTTTAGAAGAATGGAATCGTACGCAGGAATAAAACAGTATGCATTTACTTTGTTTTATACAATGTTCATAATAGCAATCTTTATAATACACGTTCAGTCGGTAAATTTATAACAGCTTAGAATTAGGGAACTAATCCTTATAGATTCATAAACTAATAGATTGTAAAAATCCTCCATTTAAATATTTGGTTTAATATAATATAATAAAATTTTGTGTAAAGAATAATTTATTTATTAAGGTTGGCTGAAAATGATTAACGAAATTCAAAAAGACTTAAAAAAAGTAATTAGTTTATATCAAGAGAAACCATATCTTCCGTTCTGGGGAGAGCTATTCAAGATCACACAAGACTTAAAGAAAGTTACTCATTTAAAGAAACAGAAAATACTTTTATATGAAACCAACGAGTCAGTTCCAGTTTTTTATCAACCAGATGGCCGATTTTGCATTGCTGCACCTGGTCTCACTATTTTTTTAACACAAGAAGAATTCATCGATTCTTTGTTAAGAGGAATGTTTTGGCCTAAATAAAGGAAAAGCTTCTATATTATTTAAAGCTATTTCTCCATTAAGTATTTCAATATTTTCTTCTACATACTTCCTCGATACTATTATCATTCCCTACACTTTTATTCGTTTTATTATATTCATCTTATATTCATCTAAAAAATGAATGACATAGTGACATTTAATGAACAGCGTTTGATAAGATTGTCACCCACCAGATGATTATATCGATTTAATAAGTTATATAGCCTAGTACATTGGCGAATGCTGTCAAAATCGCAATACTCCTACGAACAGATTGCTTTGATCAGAGTAAGGGCATAGTCATCTGCTTCCAAAGTTAATAAAAATGTACCACTTGAAGTGTTTAAAAATGTGCTTCAAAATGTGATACATTTTTTATTTTGTTTTAATTTTAAAGTACATACAGTCTGTTTCTTTGTATGGAATTGTCGAACATATTCTTCCTTAGTCACAAAGCCTCCATCGGAATACAGGGTGCTTCACAATAATAGAAACCCAACTTAATATTCATTTTTACACATTTGGGAATATCAACTGTTTTCATCACGTAATTGTAGTAAAGTTCAAAAAAGAATTTGTAATGGAGGCGTTTAATGAGTCGATTGATGAAAAGGTTTTTAGTCTTTTTCTTATGTTTAATGGTTTTTACGCCATATGTTCTTTCTTCAGAAGTATCAGCCGGAAAGCTGAAGCCACCTGGTGAAACCTTCACCCCTGGAGAATGGTTCCTTGGTGACCGTCCACCGAATTACACTTCATCAAAACCACCGATTGTCTTTGTCCAAGGGAAGAATGGCAGCTCAACAAGCTGGTATGGGGAAACAACTTATCACGGAGTTAATGACATATATACGAAAGCTTACGAAGCTGGATATCAGACTGTTTTCGTCCAGTTATATGACGCGGCAGGCAATGGTTCTGAAAATCAATACACAAATGGACGCCTACTAGCCTCCATGCTCGGAGAAATATCTCGACACTTTAATGGGCAGAAAGTGAATATCATCGCTCATAGTAAGGG